>SKJD01000344.1 GCA_007116095.1 Candidatus Hydrogenedentota bacterium | reverse complement strand
CGGTGTGTCCTGCTCAAGGGCGGCCATCTGGAGGGCGAGCAAGCCACCGACTGGCTGTATGACGGCAGTGCATGGACGACTTACAGCGCCCCCCGGATCAATACCAAGAACACCCACGGCACCGGCTGCACCTATTCCGCCGCCATCGCCACCTGCCTGGCCCAGGGGCAGGCCCTGCCGGCAGCCGTCGATGCGGCCAAGCAATACCTCAGCGGCGCCATCCGCGCCAATCTCGCCCTGGGGCAGGGGCATGGCCCGCTGCATCACCTATGGCGACAACACCCCCTCCAGCCCCAGGCATCCTAAACCCAAGACGTACATTCAAGGCGCCTGGCGGCCATCAAGTCCGCATTCAGTCAAAGGCCTGCAAGAGGCGATTCGCCTCATAGCGCAACGAATTCATGAGCCGTTGCGCCTGTTCCCAGTGCGCCTGTTCGACCGACTTCTCCAGGTTCCAGGCGCTCTCTTGCAGGCACTCTCCACTGATATTCGCCGCCGCGCCCTTGATGGTGTGGGCGAGCCGCACGCTTTTGGGTTGATCCTGTGCGTCTATAGCCGCCTGAAGCTGCGTCATGAGCCGTTGCAAGTCTTCCGTAAACAGGGCGATTAGCGCGGTCATCAGCGCTGTATCCCCATCCAGACGTTCAAGCAGCGAGGCCTGGTTGAAAATGTTGCGGTGCGGCGAATCGTTGCTGTCCACCGGCCTCTCGGTATTTTCCGTCAGATTGATCGCTTCGCTTGCCTCAGCGGTGTCCTGGTCATGTAACCGGGCCCCCATATGCCGCTCAATAACATGCGCGAGCTGTTGAGGTTGTACTGGCTTGGAGAGGTAGTCATCCATGCCGACCTCAAGGCAAAGATCCCGGTCCTGTTGTGACGCCCACGCGGTCATGGCGATAATCGGGATGTTGCGCTTTTTATCGGCCTGTAAACGGCGAATTTGGGCGGTCGCCTCTAAACCGTTCATCTCCGGCATCTGTACATCCATCAGCACCAGATCGTAGGGCAATAATTCCAAGGTATCCAATACCTCTTGTCCGTTGGCGACCACATCGGCGCGGTAACCGAATTTGTGCAGGATGCCCAACAGTACCTTCTGGTTGGTGATATTGTCCTCCGCCACCAGAATGCGTATCTTCTGGCGGGTCTCGGGCGGAATCGTCTGGATTATGTCAATGGCCTCTTCTACCAGATAATTCTCCGGGTCCGAGTCTTGCAGGGCGCCGACCAGGATATTGTGCAGAGCCCGTTTTTTGGGTGGTTTCACCAGCGAGCCAAACACCCCCCATTCCCGCAGTCGTTGATGATCCAGTTGGACGCCGGAACGGGTTAGCAACAGAATTTTACAATCTTCGCCATCCTTGGCCTCGCGTGCGGCATTGATCAGGTCCATGTAGTCATGGGCGCCCTGATACATGTCCATCACTACCATATCCAACTCTGAGGCGCGTTCTACGAGTTCAGGCCTGTCAAGCGCGGCGTGTACTTCGTCATAATGCGCCAGCGCGATCACCTTACAGCCCCAGCTTTCCAGGTATCGGGCGATTTGCGCGCGCTGGAGGGACGGCGCCACGACCAGCAGGATTTTCGCATCGACCAGGAGCGGCGACGGCGTAAATTGATTGCCGGGCGCCGTCTGTGCCGCTTTGAAGTGGACCGTGAACCAGAAGGTCGAGCCCGCGCCATTCCGACTCTTGACGCCAATTTCCCCCCCCATCATGCGGGTGATCTCTTTGGAAATGGCCAGTCCCAAGCCCGTGCCGCCATAGATCCGCGTGGTCGACAGATCCACTTGCATAAAGGAATCGAAGAGTTGCTCAAGTTTGTCTTCGGCAATACCGATGCCCGTGTCGGAGACGGCACAGTAGATCTGAAATTCTTGACTACCCGGTACAGCATCGGTCGCCAGGCGTACCTCCACGGCTACTTCCCCGGCTTCGGTAAATTTGATGGCGTTGCTTAACAGGTTCAACAAAATCTGACGCAACCGGTTGGGATCGCCCTGGACCCATTCCGGCACGGTGGGTTCAATTACCAGGGCGACTTCCAGGTCTTTCTCGTGGGCGCGCACCAGCAACAGGTGTACGGCTTCTTCCAGGGTCTCGTGCAGGTTGAAGTCCAGCTCCTCCAGTTCCAGCTTGCCTGCCTCCATCTTGGAGAAATCCAGGATGTCGTTGATAATGTCCAGGAGCGAGGAACAGGAATTGCGGACGGTCAGGGCATATTCCCGCTGTTCGGTGCTCAGCGGCGTATCCAATAGCAGGCCGGTCATGCCGATGATGCCGTTCATCGGCGTGCGGATTTCATGACTCATATTGGCCAGGAAGGTGCTCTTGGCCGCGTTCGCCATTTCCGCCTCCATCGCCCAGGCATTGGCGCGATGAATGCTTTCCTCCAATTGCTGGTTGATGGCGTCGACCTTCTGCTTCTCTTCGCGTAGGGCCTGTTCGGCCTGCTTGCGCTCGGTGATGTTTTCGTGGGACACCACGACCCGACGCGGGATGCTGCCCGGAAAGGGCGTCACCCGGCAGGCAAACCAACGCTGTTCGGTGGGAGAATGGCAGGGATATTCAAAGTAGTAGTCTTCGGCATCCCCCTGTATGATGTGCTCAATGTTCCGGGCAACCTCATGGGCTTCCACACTTACGGGACCCTCGACAGCTTGACAGACCCGCAGGTAGTTCCAGCCTCGACCGTAGTTGGGGATGAGCGGCGGATTCGCATGGTTAAAATCGACCCAGGCATGATTGACCGCCATGATATTGCCGCTTTCATCCAGGATGGCGATATGCGCGGACAGGGCGTTGATGGTCGAGCGCATGAATTTTTCGGAGTCTTCAATGGCCTGGATCGCATGACGCTGCTGGGTGATATTGCGCACCAGTAGCAAATATCCCCCATGAGGCAATGTGATGATGCGTGCTTCAAATATCTGACCCGGGGCGTCCGGCAAATCCAGATCATACTCAAAGACCTGCAGGGATTGGGTTTCATCCAATTCTGCGATGGCGGCATCCGTGACTTCGACGACATTGCGCGGCATGACATCCCGGTAGTGTTTGCCCAGAAATTGCTCCGGTGGCAAGAAGGGCTGCTTACCACCCCCGTGGTAGTTCACAAAGCGCCTATCGGCGTCCAGCTCAAAGAGCAAATCCGGAATCGCGAGCAGAATACTCGCCACCCGCTTTTGCTCGGAACGCAAGGCGCTTTCGGCTACCTTACGTGCGGTAATGTCCAACAACAGCCCGTCCAGGTACTTGGGTAGGGGGGCGTTGTTTTCATAGACCCCAATGCCCTTTTCATATACCCAGCGCACCGATCCGTCATAATGGTTAATGCGGTATTCCAGCTCATAGACTCGGCGCTGCTGCACTGCCGATTCAATTTCCTGGAACATGGACGCAACATCGTCTTCATGCACCAGTGACGTATAAGACAGGTGGTTGTCCCGCAGGATGATGTGATCGTGCCCGGTGAGTTCCACGATATTTTTGCTCAGGAAGATCATCTGCCGCTTCCTGCTAGCTTTACAGCGGTAGACCACCCCCGGCGTATTGTTGACCAGTGTTCGGTAGCTTTTCTCGCGTTCGCGCAACTTCTCTTCTGCTGCCTTGCGTTCCGTAATGTCTACACAGGAAGCAATGACTTCCACGGTTTTTCCTTCGACGATGTGCGGTTCCAGTTGGGCCAGATACAGGATACCGTTCGGCGCCTGGCCTTCATAACTGACCACTTCGCCGGACCAGGCCCGCTCGTAGATTGACAGCTTATGTTTTGCCTCTTCCGCGCCCAGAAAATCACATAATTCACGATTTTCCACATGTTCCGGCAGCAGGCCCATTTGTTGCACCAGTTTGCCGCGGCACAAGGTATGAACGAATTTCCCATCCCGCTTTTCAAAACGGAAGATCATTCCGAGTTGCTGTTCCAACGTGCGCCGAAACTCTGTTTCCCGTTCCTGCAACAAGAGGTTGAATTGTTTCCGTTCCGTGGTGTCGTAGCCGATGCTTACGAAATGGGTGAGCGCGCCTTCCTTGT
>SKJD01000313.1 GCA_007116095.1 Candidatus Hydrogenedentota bacterium | reverse complement strand
GTTGGACTTGGCCGCAAGGGCAAGGCCTACTCTGGGTAAGCGATACAACCATCTCCGCTACGCTGAAAGCGTTGCATAAGCGGTTGCTGCGACCGCTGCGCGGCCGGGTGCTAACATGGCCGAGGGCAGTAGACGTTCAAACGTGTCTGGTTCCCTGCCTGCGCAGGGATGACGTGGGTGGGAAACCCCACCCACGCGGGCGAACACAAGGTTCGCCCGCTTCATTGTGAATTGGAAAATCGGTAATTTCAAAACTACACCCATTTCTAGTCCATTGCTGTGATTCCGGGGTATCGCCTTTAGGCGGCTACGCCAGGTTGGCGCGTCGGTGCAGGGGCAAGGCGCCGGGGATCGGCTTCTGATCCGACCAGGCTTCTATCGCATTGGCCACGTGTTGCCCCAGCAGATAGCGGTTTTCCTTGAGGGCGCCTGCGATGTGTGGCGTCAGAATGCAATTCGGCAGGGTGCGCAGGGGGCTGTCCACGGCCGGCGGCTCCGGGTCCGTGACATCCAGGCAGGCGTAAATACGCCTGGCCCGCAGCTCATTGATCAGTGCAGCCTCGTCAATCAGACGGCCCCGGCTGGTATTGATAAGGATGGCGCCGTCGCGCAGGCTGGCCAAGGCCCGGGTGTCGATCATGTGGTGGGTCTCCTCCGTCGCTGGCGCGTGGCAGGAAACGATGTGGCTGCGCAGCATGAGGATGTCCAGCGAGCATTTCTCCACCCCCAGCTCCGCCGCTTCTTCATCGGTGATATACGGATCATAGAGCAGGATGCGGTCCAGCGGTAGGCACCTGCACAGGCGAATCATATGCCTGCCGACATGGCTCGCGCCGATGATGCCGATGACTGTCCGGTTCGACTCGCGCATGGTCTCGATGTGCTCCGATTCCAGCCAGCGCCCTTCCCGCACTGCCGCCACCGCCCTCCAAACGCCTTTCATGGACACGAGCATCATGCCAAAGGCAAACTCCGCTGTTCCCCGCGCCAGGGGCTCCCGCGCCGTCATCACAGTCAACTCTGGCCAGGCGCGAAGGTCTGTCGGCAACAGGGCATGTACCGAACCGGCGCAGTGGCACAGGAGGGAAAGCTGCGGCGCCTGTTTATGGCGCAGCCAGCTCAGCGAACAGCTTCCCCAGCCGGTAATCACGATTTGGGCGTCCTGGAGCGCTTCCAGCAACGCAGGCTCCTGGCCCGTCTCTGGCTCGATGTGCGTAAGCGCCACTTTGGCTTCCATACGTGCGCGATCTTCCTGTAGAATACACATCTGCGCCATTTCTTCGCTCATATACAGAACAGCTTTTGGCTGCATAAGCACTAATACCTCCTCGTGTTTGAGCCGTTGAAAACGGCCCATGGCGCCCCATACCGATACGCCATGATACCCGAGCGGGGGTGGGTCATGCATCCCCGGCCACCACAACATTACATTTCAAAAAAATAGCAGATTACGACAGCACAGTCAGCAACCAAGCGCCTTGTTCGAGGCGCGGAGTTATCCATGAAAAATCAGTTCGTGAAGGATCTCCGGGAAGGAGATAATGTCAACGATGTCTTCATCGCCGTACGCAATGATTTGCGCACCAAACAGGATGGCGGCAAATTCTTGGGTATGGTCTTCCGGGATCGCAGTGGAGAAATCGGCGGCATTATGTGGAACAACGCCCTGGAAGCGTCGCGGCAGTTCCAGGTCGGCGATGTTGTCCAGGTCCGTGGACGGGTCAACCTCTACCAGGGCCGCCACCAAATGGTGGTGGAATACCTGGCGCCGCTGATGGATGGCCAGTACGACATCAACGATCTGGTGTACACGCCCGAACATACCCAGGATGACTACCAGCAGCTACGGGCGCACCTCAACACGGTGCAGAATCCCTGGCTGAAGCAATTGCTGGACGCCTTCCTCAACGACGGTAAATTTGTCGAGGAATTTCTCGCGGCGGCCGCGGCCAAGAAATGGCACCATGAATACCGGGGCGGCCTCTTGCGCCATTGCCTGGAGATGATGGAAATCGCCCAGCCGATCTGCAATCTTTTTCCCGAGATCGACAAGGACCTGCTCCTGGCGGCCATCTTCCTGCACGACATCGGCAAGCTGCAAGAGATGACCCACGATCTCTACAGCGACTACACCACCGAGGGCAAGTTGCTGGGGCACATTCAAATCGGGTCGGATATCACCCAGGAAAAGATTTCCGCCATCGACGGCTTCCCGCCCAAGCTGCGCATGGAGTTGCTCCATTGTATCCTCTCGCATCACGGGGAGCTGGCATACGGCGCGTCGGTCGTGCCCAAGACCCTTGAGGCCATTGTCCTGCACCACATCGACAACCTGGACGCCCAGACCGCGGCCTTTTCCCGCATCATCCGCGAAACCCGCGACCGCGGCCAGGAGTGGTCCGAGTACATGCCGCTGATCGAGCGGGTCATCTGGACCAAGGGCGAGCTGAACAGCTAAAGTAAGCGGCGAAAATCCCGGGGCCGCCACATGGCCCTGTTCCCGGTATTGCATCACCCGGGCGCATGCCGGCCGCATCTGCCGCGGCGCCGCAGCGCCCATAAGCACATACAGACACCCATAACGGTAGGGGAGCCAATGCATCATGAGCGACGGTATTCGAGTCACAGTCTGGAATGAGGGGGTCCACGAGAAAGAAAACCCCAAGGTAGCGGAAGTCTACCCCAAGGGCATGGGGCATCAGATCGGGCAGTACCTGGAAAAGCAGCCTGGCATCGCCTTGGTGCATGTCTCGGAGCTGAATGATCCGGATCAAGGCCTGAGCGACGCCATCCTGGACAACACCGACGTCATGACCTGGTGGGGCCACATGGCCCACGACAAGGTCAGCGATGAGAACGCCGCCAAGGTCCATCAGCGGGTGCTGGACGGCATGGGCCTGGTGGTCCTGCACTCCGGCCACTTTTCCAAGCCCTTCAAGGCGCTCATGGGCACCGGCTGCGACCTGAAATGGCGCGAGTGGGAGGGTGTCGGCGAGAAAGAGCGGCTCTGGGTCGTCGATCCCGCGCATCCAATCGTCGACGGCATCCCGGAGTATATCGAATTGCCCAACGCCGAGATGTACGGCGAGCACTTCGACATTCCCCAGCCGGACCAACAGGTCTTCATAAGCTGGTTCCAGGGCGGCGAAGTCTTCCGTAGCGGTTGCTGTTGGCACAGGGGCTTCGGCAAGGTATTTTACTTCCGACCCGGCCACGAGACCTTCCCCATCTACTACAACGATCTGATCCTCAAGGTCATCTACAACGGCGTGTGCTGGGCCCGACGCACCCAGGTCACCGGCGGCATCCAACGCGGCAACCGCGAACCGCTCGAAAAGCTGGGCTAAGCTGGGCTAAGCACAACATCATGTGAAATCGCGGGAGGAAGCGGCGTCTACAGTCGCCTCCTCCCGTTTTTTTGTATTTTGCGTTCAGGAAGCCTTGCGTAACGCCTTTTCCGGGGCGCCGCAGTTCACCTCGTCGGGGCGAAGCATCAGCATAAAGCCGTGCTTGGGGACGGTCTTAATCAACGGCTTCACGGGGCAACCCATCTGCTCGAGATGACGCAGGAGTTGGCGCTTCTGCACGTGCATCTGGTTGGGCTCGACGATGCTGTCGCCCCAGACCGCACGGTATATTTCCTCGTAGGGTACACACTCCCCGGGACGGGCGGCCAAGGTCAAAAGCAGGCGGTATTGTTTTTCCTGTAAGGTCGCCACCGTATCCCCGATTCGGACCTCCCCCGGACGCTGCGGGTCCAACTGAAGCCGGGGCTCCGGGTCCGTCCGGTGTTTGTGCGCTGCCTGCGTCATTTTGCGGGCCCAGCGCCGAAGCGCTTTCACGCCATCCGCGTCCAAAACGTTTTCCAGGGTCGAGGTCGGGGCCTTGAGCAAGGCCGTCGGGCAGAGCAGCCCGGCATCCTGCCAATCCCGCAGTACATTGCGCGTGAGCCCGTCCAGTCCCAGGGCGCAGAACGGCAGGGCCTCGGCTTCCACCCCATGCGCCAGGCGGCGCGACAAAGTTTTCAGCGCCTGTACAAAGCGGCTATAG
>SKJD01000148.1 GCA_007116095.1 Candidatus Hydrogenedentota bacterium | reverse complement strand
TTGCGCTCCTGCACATACAGTGCGGTGCAGTCCTCCCGATAACGCTGCACCCCCGCCAGGATCAATGCCGTATTGCACGCGGGCGTCCCGCCGGTACAGACCACATAGAGCTTGTCGTAACGCTCCTTCATTTTTGGCGATAAAATATCGGAATACCATTTCAGCATGGCGTCGTAGTCGTTGGGGGTCTGCGAAATTTTCTTGATCTGCGGCGAGTTCGCCAGTTTGGCCTTACCCAGATGCCGGTTCATCAATTGCACCAACAGCTTTGCCGACGGCGCGGTATCGCCCTTGCGGTAATGCGCGTCCTGTTGGTCCGTCGCACACAGCCACAGCCCCGCCAGTTTTTGATCCGGGTGCATTCGCAGCACATGCGCCACGGCGGGCTGGATCATCGGTGCACGCATTTCTCCAACCCGTTCGTTGAATTGGGGCAGCAGGGCCTCGGCCTCCTCGCGTAACGCTGTTTTGTTCAACGGCGCATCGTCCACATACAAATCCCGCTGACCCACATTCGCCACCACGAGAATGCGCGGCTCTTCGCTACTTGGTGCTGGCATGGCTTCCCCTTCCATGGTTATGTCACACATTCTATTGTGGAATCAGGGCAATCATACTGTCAATTTTCCGGTATGTATTCAGACGAAGAGATTCTTGGGGATTTCTAAGCTGACTACCGGCGCGACACTTTTTCGACTCAAATGCAATGCTTTCGCCATTTCCTCCGAGCATATGGGAAAGAGGTGAATGTGCAGCGCTTGCCCACGCTGTGGCCCTTTTTCCTTTTGTACATGCGCCTCGATTAAGCTGGCAAATTTGGCGGTGAGTCGTTCTCTGGCAGCCTCTTTGAGCGCTCCCTGAAATACGGAAAACTGTATACGATCCAGACCAAAGTCCTGGCAGGTGTTGATTACGGCATTTCTGAGGCGGGTGCATCCAATATCGAAAATAACCAAGGTCTGCATGGCAATTCCCTTTCTGAATAATGCGTTGTATCAACCCACTACCAGGAAGCGGTAAAAGGGGTGTACACCGCACCTTGCTGAATGAAATCCCGCAAGTTGTAGGCTTTTCGTAGTAAGACATCCCTCAATGCAATAGACTTGCCCTCCCAGGGGACAGCCTTATCGAGCGTGTTCAGCACTTTTTGGGCCATTTCCTGCCGCGAATGCGCCGTCAGAATCCCCGCTTCCCCCTCCATGAAATCCGGCGTCCAGCGCTTGAGCAAGCTACCCAGCAAGCTACGATCGACGACAAGCTGCCGAAATTCTTCGACAAAGTCAAAGACCAACGCCGGTGCGCCTTGTTTGCTCCCATGCAGGAAACCGGCATAAGGGTCCAGTCCTACCCGTAGAATCGCCGACCAGGCCAATCCATACAGAATGCCATAGCCATAGTTGAGGCATGCATTCACTACGTCTTGGGCTTTGGGGTAAACCCGTCCCGGAAAAGCCAGGGAGGTAGGCAGTATCTGCCGCAACGCGGACCAGTAGTATTTGGCGGCTTGCCCTTCATGGCCCATCAGCGTGGCGCGATATGCCTCCACGTCCTGGAGCGGGAGCGCAGAGACATCATCCACCTTCACCTTGATCCGTTCCGCCGCTGTCATCAGCGCATCATAGTTGTCAGGCTGCGCCTGCTTGCGCCCTTTGGCGTAGTAACACAGGTTGGCGCGCTGATTCTTCAGCTTGGTCTGGATGATTTGGCGTGACAAGTCCATGCCCCGCGCTTCCTGCGTCGCCAGAAGTTGCGCCCGACGTAATTCAGGGCGACCCAGGGCGGCGAAAGATTCCAACCTGCCATACGGTTCTCCCGTATCGGAAAGTAGGGTGATGGTCACCTCATGCGCATGCGCCAAGGCAATCAAATCCGTCGACAAGGACACCCCCTTGGCCGCCACCCACACATGCGATACCGCTTCAATGGGCACTTCGATGGCTTCCTGCCCTTTTTGACGGATAACGATTCGTTCGCTGTGCTTACCTAGATATGTTCCAAAGCTGTTGACAAACAAGTCCATGTCCCGATTCCCTGTGCGGCCAGGTAGATGGCGCGCTCCCCATTTGCGCCATCAATCCCGGGAGACTGTCGTTATAAGGCAGGCTACTATACCTGCCCAAGGCACTATGTCATTTCTAACCCTTTTTCATCAGGTCTATGTGTCTAACTGAGTTTGATCTATTGAACACAATAGCCACAATGTGTTTCTATCCCTTTTTCATCAGGTCTATGTGTCTAACAATATAACGGCTAACTGTACATCATACTTTGCAGTGTTTCTATCCCTTTTTCATCAGGTCTATGTGTCTAACGTGCATTTTCAAGGACTTCGCGCAGAGAATCTGTCAAGTAAATACTTACTAATCATGGCTAACTCCTTTCTGCAAGTCACGTTATGCGGTCAACACGCCGCTGCTCGAAGGAAGGCATTGCGACCGCCCAATTGATGTGCGTTATTGTAGGTATTTGTCGGCGTAGATTGCCAAGTGCTTGAACGTGCTCGACTTAAGTCCTTCGAAGATCGAGGGCTATTTCGCGGGTTTCTTCGATCTTCGAAAATTTTCTTCCTTTCATTTCCATACTATTTCCACCTTGGCCCAGCCCATGGGCACGGGACCGCGCCGGGTATACGCCCATTTACGGGTTTTCGGGAATTCCGACACCTGTTGTCGGCCCAGCCGGAATGTGCTCCGAATACGGTCTTTCTGATCTGGCGGCAGAGCGCGCCCAACGGTTTTGCTCTGCCAGCCCGTGCCATGACCCAGGGGGAGGTAGATACCCTGTGGGTCCTGGAGCATTTCCTGGATGAAGCGTTCCGCCTGGGTCGCGTTACAACGGTTGTAGAAGGCGGCCTCGTGGTTCAGAAGATCCTGAGCATAT
Organism: Candidatus Hydrogenedentota bacterium; assembly: GCA_007116095.1. GTDB lineage: Bacteria > Hydrogenedentota > Hydrogenedentia > Hydrogenedentales > SCBR16-9 > SCBR16-9. The sequence goes on along the minus strand of SKJD01000148.1, from coordinate 1,173 downwards.
AAACGTAATAGGTTATGCAGCATTTGGGGGGTCTGGAGCACTTTGCCCATGCCTTGTTGGAGCGCATGGATCGATCTGTTTTCATCTGGGTTCAACAAATGAGTCCTGAGCGCGTTGCAATCGACTGTGAGCGCAAAATGCAGCGGTTCTGTGTCTGGCTGAAGCGATTCCATATACAGCGGCAACTCACGTTTGATAAAGAGCCGACCTTCCCGGTTAAGGTTCATCACTTGTACTTGACTCAAGGCCAAGGCATTTTCCAGTACGATTGGTTTGGAATCCGAGACTTTCAACGCCTTGAGCAGATCATGCTGAATATCGCCAAACAGGAATTTCATTAAATTGCTGGACGCCCAATTGCGATTTGGCGGCCTACTACCCGGGCGCGGTGTTTGTGGAAGGTACTGCATCAAATCCCCTGGAGAAAGCTGTTTTACCAAAAACCAGGCCAGCGCGGTGCGTAAGCTACCTTTCAGGGAAGAGCCGGGGACAAAGGGCCGCTCGAAAGGGTCTTTGATAAAGTCGGCGACTTCGGAAACCGAAATCACGGCTTCCGTAGTGGCAGGGCTGGGCTCTGTCTTGCCCGATGTTGCGCTGCCTGCTGATTTCCCGGGGGCCGCTGTCTTTTCTCCGGCGGCATTCCCCAGCAACCCGGCAAAGGTCGGCTCGAAGTCGCGTTTGTCCCGGTAATTCCGGGGACTGTCCCGGGCGTCCCGGCGTCGGCCCCCCGAAGATTCGGGCGTCAGATCGTGGCTGAGGTACGCGGGCAGCGTGTAGCGGGTGTAGGCCTCGGGGATGGGGTCCCCCGCTTCGATGCATTCCAGGGCATAGGCGGGGTTGTCCCGATGCGCCTCGATAAAGGCGCGGGCATCCCGCAGGGCATAGTGTTCGCGGGTCACGGCGATTTCGTCTGACTGCCATTTATTGCCCGAACCGATGTGGATGGGCGATACCGGCGTCAGGCGTATTTCGGCCTGTTGAAAGAGGGGATCAGGCATGGTGCGCGCCCTCCTTTGGGGTGAAGTCAATCGTAAAAGCACGGCCATTGCGCCAGACCGGATGCGCGGTAAAGCCGTTCGGGGCGAGGTCGCAGCAGCACCCCGGCTCCAGCGTTACCCGGCGAAAGACGCCGCCCTCCAGACACATCCGAACGGCTTTGCGGGGGCGATCGCT
>SKJD01000353.1 GCA_007116095.1 Candidatus Hydrogenedentota bacterium | reverse complement strand
CAACCCCCATGAACTGCTAAAATCTATATTTTACAGTCTTTTGCACAAACGTTCTATATTTTTTATTAAAACGTTCTACTCCCGAGCACTTTGCTCCGCCGGTATGGGAGTGACGAAGCTTGCTGCGTCTATAAAACAAAGCGCACTTTGTTACTACGCTGGTTGCAATTTGCTTTACGCGGCAGTACACTCAAACGGCGCGGCGCCCCGTACGTTGTCGGGGCGCTTGGGATTCCCATAGCAAGTGGCGCACTAAACAGCCGCCACACAGAAAGGATAGAGGCATGCGTTATATTTTGATCGGTTGTATAAGCCTGATGCTGGGAGCACAGGCCAGGACAGATGCGCCAGACCCGAGCGACTTCGCCATTCTGCCCTGGGGCTGGCTGGATTGGGCGGACGAGGACGCGGCGGAAACCCTGGAGGACCTGAAGGCTTGCGGCTTTAATCTTGCCGGCTTTGTCGCGCCCGAGGACATGGACGCCGTACGGGCCGCCGGGCTCCAGGCTTTTGTCAGGGACAGTCGCGTACATGCGCCGGTGCGGAATGAAGAACTCACGGAGGAGGAAGCCCGTACAGTCGCCGAGGCGGTCACCGCGCCCTGGCTCGACGATCCCGCCGTCTTCGGCTACTACCTGGTGGACGAGCCGAGCGCCCGCTACGCACCAAACCTGGGCATCCTGGCCCATGCGATTCAGGACGCCCACCCCGGCGCGATTCCCTACGTCAACCTGCTGCCCAATTATGCCGACACCACTTCTCAACTGCGAGCAGAAAGCTATGAAGCCTATCTGGAAGCGTACGCCGAAGCCCTTCCATCCGATTATCTGAGCTATGACCACTACGCCCTGATAGCTGACGGCTCTTTACGGGGGGGCTATTTCGAGAACCTCGAATCCGTGCGCAATGTTACGCTCGCACATGATATGCCCTTTTGGAATATCGTATTGTCAAACAGGCATTTCTTTTACTCAGACCCAACACCCGCCGGACTGCGCTTTCAGGCCTATACTTCGTTGGCCTATGGCGCCCGGGGCATCAGCTACTTCACTTATTTCTCTCCAGGCATTGGGAATTACCGGCTTGCCCCCATAGATCAATTTGGCAACAAAACACCGACCTGGGACATGCTGCGCGAAGTCAACCTGGCCCTGCACAAGCTCGTGCCCACCTACATCGGCCTGAAAAGCATCAACGTCTTCCACCAGGGCAATGTCCCCGAGGGCTCGAAGGATGAAAGCGCCGCAGAACTGGTCAAAGAACTCAGCTGGTTCCCGCATATCGAGACACGTCCAGAACAAACCGGCGCGGTCGTGGGGGAATTTCTGGACGAAGCCGGCAACCCCTACGCCATGGTGGTAAACAAGAATCTTCACGATGATGTCCGCTTCGACATCAGCTTTCACGAAGAAGGCGCGGTGGAATTGATCTCGCCCTACACCGGCAACCCCACCAACTTCAGCGGCGAACAGAAATGGCTCGCCGCCGGCCAGGGCATGCTGCTCCGCGTCATGAAGTAAGCCGCTGGGGGAGATTGCTGAATCACAGTTGACGTGGATGTATTTACACGTAGGGGCGGGCCTCTATGCCCGACCCTATCATGAACCACGAAAAGACACGAAAAAGAGCGTAATTTTATCCGCAGATGACACAGATGAACGCAGATTTTTTACGCCTACGAGGTGCCACCCGTTCGTCTTCACTGCCTGCGGGTGTGGACAACCGATGTTTTTCCTATAAGGGGCGCCAGCAGAAAAACGGAAAATTATAAAACGCAATGGTGCTAAGACGCTAAGGCGCGAATCGCGGATATGCGGTGTCGTAAAATCCATACCCACAAAAAATTGCTCCGAAGGAGCTTTGCTAAATACAGCCCAGGGTTGGACTTGACCGCAAGGTCAAGGCCTACCCTGGGTCAACAAGACCAACAACCCTCTACGCTGAAAGCGTTGCCTAATATGGTGACTTGTTCTCTTGTTCTCATCCGCGACCCATTCAGAGTCGGGTTGTAGATTGGCCCTGGTCCCGGGGTATCGCCTATGGGCGTTGCACGCCCTTCGGCTCAACCCCGGGCTATTCATCCGTAACCCCTGCCGGGGTTAGTCGTAGTGTTGTGCAAAGTAGATAGTCAACCACAACGGCAATGCCGAACCCAGAGGCTAATTGAAGAAACATGTTGCCACTGAATGAATGGTGTTTGTCCACAATTCCTGAAAAATCGACTTAATCAACAGACCCCTGCGCAGGGTCGTGGATAAAAACAAGACATCAAGTCACCATCTTAGGCAACGCTTTCAGCGTAAGGTTGTTGGTCTTGTTGACCCAGGGTAGGCCTTGACCTTGCGGTCACGTCCAACCCTGGGCTTTATTTAACAAAGCTCCTTCGGAGCAATTATTTATTGGTATGGACTTTACGCCTCCGGGTCATTGTGTCTCCGTGGTAAAAAACGTTCCGTTTTTCCGCTGGCGCCCCTTCGGCCTTAGCCCACACGTATCATCCGCTTCGTTTTTTCTCGCCGCGTTCAGGTACAATATTTCCTATTCAGGGACCCATATACAAGGGGAGGATGATTTCCCACCGGTTACGCGTATCGGTATCGCGCCCCGGATGCCGTCCGGGAATCGTCTGTCTTATAGGAAAACTTTCATGCGCCTGTGGCTTTTTCGTTTTAGTATCGCCGCGCTCCTGCTCATTATGGGGCTGGTGGCCGGGCGTATCCTGACGGCTCCGGCGCGGATCGAGGTAATTCAGCCAGTCCCCCGCGAGGTGGTGGAGCTGGTCGTGGCCAGCGGCCGCCTTCGCGCCTTGCAACAGAGCAACGTGGGCCTGGAGGTCGCCGGCGTCACGGCGCAGGTCCATGTCCGCGAAGGGGATCGCGTAACTTCCGGGCAGCGCCTCCTGGAACTCCGGCACGACAGCGCGGCGGCAAGTCTGGAGCAGGCGCGCAAGCACCATGCCATCGCTGAACGCGAGCTGGTGCGCCTGCGTCGGGGACCGCTTCCGGAGGAGATTGCCCGGGCGCGGGCGGAGCGGGAGGAGCGCCGCAGTCTGGAGGCGCAGAGCCGCCTGGAACTGGCGCGTATTCGTGAACTCCGGGAGGCAGGGGTTAGCTCCCAGGCGGACTATGATCTGGCCCTGAGCACCCACCAACGCAATCAGGCGGCCGTGGGCGTAGCCGAAGCCTCTCTGGCGCTGTTGTTGGCGCATCCCCCGGCCGAAGAGATTGCCGTGGCCGAGGCGGAAGTCGCGGAAGCCGCCGCGGCCATCCAACTCGCCGAAACCCAACTGGCGAAGCATTTTCTGCATGCCCCCTTTGACGCCCTGGTCATTCGCCGGGACGTGGAGCCGGGCCAAATGGTGAATGCAGGCGCGGTGCTGTTCCACCTGGCGAACCTGGACTCGCTGGAGGTCCATGTGGAAACCGACGAAATCAACATCGCCAAGCTGCGTCGCGATCAACCCGCCACCGTCATCGCCCCCGCCTACCGCGATCAGCCCTTTAACGCCACCCTGCTGCGCATTGGTCCGGAGATCGACCCGACCCGCGGGGTGGTCACGCTGCGACTACAACCCGAGACCCTGCCTGACTTTGCCCTGCCGGATTTGACGGTGGACGTGAACATCGAGGTGGCGCGCCTGGAAGCCGCCATGACCGTACCGCGCTCCGCGCTCATCGAAATCGGCGGGGAAACCCGGTTGTACCGTATCGACACCGAAGCGGGCAACGTGGTCCGGGAGGAAGTGGTGCGTGTCCTGGCCCGGGGCACGCAGTTCGTTGCCATTGAAGGCCTGGCGCCGGGGAGTCGCATTGTCCGGGACGGCACGGTAGTGCGCTCCGGCCAGGTGGTGCGACCGCAATTGCTGGAAGATTCGGATGTTTGACTGGTTCGCCTGGAAAGTCGCCCTGCGCCATCTGCGCTACAATGTCGGCCAGACCTTGTTGAGCATGGGCGTGGTCGCGATCAGCGTCACGTTGATCATCTTTCTGGGCGCGTTGATTGGCGGACTGCAACTGCGCATCCTGAACACCATGACCGGGTCCATCCCGCACATCGTCAT
>SKJD01000074.1 GCA_007116095.1 Candidatus Hydrogenedentota bacterium | reverse complement strand
GCGTTGCTCCACCGTAAGGTGCGCGGCGCGAAAGTCTACCGGGTGGCGTTTTTCTTCCCCAATGTCATTGCCCAGGTGGCTATCGCCCTGTTATGGGTCTTGCTCTACAGCGTGACTGATTTCGGCGTCATCAACGGCGCCCTGATTGGATTTCAGAACACGATGTACGGCTGGGGCTTCACCTGGCCGCAGTGGGAACTGCCGTTCGCCTTCATCGACTCCAGTAACCTGATTTATTCACTCGTTCCGATGATGGTCTGGGCGATGACGGGATTCTTCATGGTGCTTTTCCTGGCGGCGATGGGCGGGATTCCCGAAACCTACTACGAAGTGGCGCGCCTGGAAGGGGCCACCGGCTTCCAGCAGTTCTACATGATCACCGTGCCACTGATCCGCGAGGTCTTGTCGGTGGGGATCGTCTTTCTGGTGATTCTCAGTCTGAAATTCTTCGACCCGATCTGGGTGATGGAGAACCAGATGCCCACCCGGGACTCGCATGTCCTGGCGACGCTCCTCTACCAGAAAGTTTTCTCGGAATACAATGTCGGGTATGGCTCGGCCGTGGCCGTGTTGCTCTTTGTACTCGTCTTTATGGCGACGCTCATCAGCCTGCGGCTGTCACGAGGGGAAAAGGTGGAATACTGATGGATGGCAAGCTGAAAAAAGTCCTGGTTTATACGATGTTGCTCACCTGGCTATTGGCGGTCACGCTGCCGCTGGCCTGGGTCTTTCTGAACAGCCTGCGCACCTCCCGCGAATTTTCGGAGAACCCCTTCGGCATCCCCTGGGTTTTTACCGGCATCCCCGAAGCACAGCACAGCCCCGGCATGCTGACCGCCTGGGAAGCGGTGAAACAGAATTACCACAACGCCTGGGTGGAGTCGAACTTCAGCAATTTCTTTTTTAACAGCATCTATGTGACCGGATTTTCCCTCATAGGCGTGTTGGCGGTATCGGCCATGGCGGCCTATGTGCTGGCGCGCTTTCCCTTCAGGGGCTCCCATTTTATGTATATGTATTTTCTCTGTGGCATGATGATTCCCGCGCAACTGTTGTTGGTCCCGCTCTTCTTTCAATTCAGTTGGATGTCCGACTTCGGCAGCATGTTCACTGCGCCCTTCGGCTACGCCCTGCAACTGCACGACACCCACACAGGGATCATCACCATCTACATCGCGCTCAGCCTCTCCTTCACCATCCTGGTGTTGACGGGCTTCTTCAAGTCTTTGCCGGAAGAACTGCGCGAGGCCGGTATTATCGACGGCTGCGGGGAATACCGCGTCTTCTGGCACGTCATGCTGCCATTGGCGCGCCCGGGCCTCGTGACCGCCGCCATCTTCAACTTCATCGGGCTCTGGAATGAATACCTCTTTGCCCTGGTCTTCCTGAACACCCCCGAGAAAAAGACCCTCCCCCTCGGCCTCGCCGCCGTGAGCATGCAGGCCCAATACCGCACCGACTTCGGCCTGATGTTCGCCGGCCTCGTCATTGTCATCGTCCCCACCCTCATCGTCTACATGTTCCTCCAGCGACAACTAACCCAGGGCATCACCATCGGCGCGCTGAAGGGCTGAGGCTGACTTGTCACGAAGCAGTATCTCTCATGGCTACTTTTCATGATGGTGCTTGTGAGTACAGTGGAAATCTTTGACGCATTTTCTGTACTGCCGGGATTCAAGCTGTGACCACCTCGCAGTCGTTTATGTGTAATGTAAACATAGTGGAACGCAAATATGTTAGGTTATGGTCGGACCCTTTTGTCTCCATTATGCATTACGAGAGGTAATGCCAGAACGGCGCCCTTTTTAGTTGTTGTGAAAAACGCCTATGCTTCGTCCTCGACTTCTTCCTCTTCGTCCGGCGATTCTTCTGATTCTACGTCCAGGGAGAGGAAGCCGCCAAGGGGCTTCTCGGGCGGCTCGAAGGTATAGGGCATGGCGTCCGGGACTACCTGCACCGGGGTGGTCTGCTTGAAGGGGAAGGGGATGCCCGGCAGGTCATAGCTCAGCTCGACCAGGTAGGCGGTCCAGCCTTCCTCGGGCGCTTCCACAGTGACTTCATGGCGGTTGCCTTCCACGGCTTCCAGGGGGCTGCTCTCCCAAATCGGTCCGGTGGTGTCCAGGCGGAAATCCCGCGTTTTGGGGTTGGTCGCCTTCCAGAGCAGCACTTCACTGGGCTCCACGGGGGATTCTACGATAATGGTGTCCGCTGAGGGCAATTCCCATTCCAGCTCGGGCAGGGGAATGCCTTGCAGCATGGCGGCGTAGAAGACCATGATCTCGGTGCTGGCATAGGTGCCGCTGAGCCCGTGATCAGCGTTGGGTACATAGCGCAAGTGCTTCGGGCCGGGCAGATCGTCCCAGTAGAACTGGGTGGAATCTGGCAGGAAGAACTGATCACCGGTGGCGTAGACCAGGTACTTCGGCATGGTTAAGCGATCCCGGTAGTGGTACGGCTCCACGATTTCCAGCATGCGGTCGAACTCGGGCGACCCCATCCATTCCATGATGTTGTGGTGGACATAGTCCTTCACGGCAGGCGCCCAGAAGCCGTAGGCTTCCCAGTGATGCTGGAAAGAGGGGATCATATTCAAGAGGTTGATAACGACGGGGGAGATGGCGTGCACGCGATCATCCACGGCGGCGGTGGACCAGGTCGTCCAGCCGCGTTTCGAGCCACCGAAGATCATGAAGGACTCTAAATCCACCGGATTGTCTTCCAATGCAGCACAGAACTCCTGCAGGGCGTCCATGGCGCGCACGACACTCTTGGTCATAGGCAGGCGGGCTAGCCAGTTGGCGTCGCCGGTGCGCAGGTACTTGTCCCAGGTGAAGGCGATAAGGTCGTCTTCGTAGGTCGGGCGGCCCAGCTCGGAAAAGACCAGCGGCTGGTTGGGCACCTGTCCAAGGTCGGCGACCACGGACTGGGTGAAAAGCGCCGCTTGCAAGCGGTCACTGTTGGGATTTTCGTTGTAGCCCCGTTCATTGCTCCCGCCGCCGATCATCAACATAGCGGTATCGTGGGATATTTCATCCGGTACAATGACACTTAGCCAATGCCGCCATACGGTGCGGTCCACTTCGTCCGGGCTCCGCCAGGTCTGGGAGACGAGGTCGAGGACGTAGTAGGTCCAGCCTTCGCCTTCCTGTACGTGGGCGATTTCAAAGCCGTACACGTCTTCCATGTAGGCATCCAGCGGGGTATGATGCTGGCCTGTCGATTCCATTGCGCCAAGATCATCGGCTGTTTCGGCGTGTGTTAGTATCGGCGCTATCAGGCTGATTCCGGCCAAAACACAGCTTGTCAAAATTGACCACAGCACCAGACGACGCCTGTAGGCGTGTTTGCCCATCCAGGAACTGCTTACTTCCGTCATAACATTTCTCCTCTTCCGCTACGTGATGGTTACATACCTAAACGGGGCGCTGGTTAGCGCCCCGAAGTAAGACTCGCAATGCACTGAACGGTTTCAGTTAATCCTCGGTATTGGGGTTTTCATTGCTTATGGGCACGCGAAATTCGGTGTTTCCGGGGATATCCGTGTAGATCAGGATATCCGCGCCGTCAAAGCGCCCATCGACCGGAATGTCGGTAATGCGCAGCAGGTAGGAGTTGCCCCGTTGCTCCGAAATCTCGATGCCGATATCTTCCGACGGTCCCACGGCGTCCACCACTTCGAAATTGGTGACCCGTCCCGGGCCTACACGGATATACTGGTTGGCCGTGTTCCCCGGGCTTTCATTGTAGGGAATACGCAGGCGGTTGGGCACGATCACCAAATCGCCCATGATTTGTCCGGCAACGCGCATATTCACCACGGGATACTGTGCATTGCCGGTATGCACCACCACATTGCTGTTGAAGGCTCCTTCGGGGGCATCCTCCATCACGGTGAAGGTGAGGCGATAGCTTTTGCCTGATTCCAGGGTTTCATAGGCGACCTCCAGTCCATCCACCGGATTCACTATCCGTTCCACATTGAAGAACAACTCGGGCACCGAAGTGTTTAACTCCACACTTTCAGTATGCGTTTCACCCGCCATCAACTGTCGGAAATTTACGGTGCGAGGCTCCACATTAATGGGAGCCTGGGCTTCACCGCGAAATTGCAGGCGCAACGCAGGTGTGTTGGGATCGTTGCTGCGTACGGTGAAACTGGTGGTCTGGGGCCCTGAGCGGTTTGCAAGGTCAAAGTTGGCGGTTATCGTGGTCTGCTCCCCAGGTTCCAGGCGATTTGTTCCCGGGTCTGCGGCCGAACAGCCACAGGAGGTCTGAATCCCCAGGATTTGTAATGGCGCATCCCCTTCATTCTGGATGATGAAGTCATTGGTGACCACTTCCGTATTCAAAGCGCTCCCGAACTGGTAGATCGGCTGTGGCGTGCTGATTTTCGGCTGGGCCAAAGCCTGCGGGGCCAGGATAAGAGCAGAACAGAGCAGGATTGCTGCGAAGAGTACCCTATGTCTTGTGCGTTGGTTGAATTGTGCCGTCATGATGGATTACCACTCCTGGAAGGTTATTCATGGGTGAAGCAGCCAAGCAGTATCAATTCAGATACTGACGCTACAATTTATTCTTGATACGCTGGAAACAGGCAAATGCCGCGTCCCGAAAAAAAACTGGCCCATTGGGTCGGGTATTAAGTCGGGATTGCTTTACAACGCGATTTAGCCCGTACAGGATAACGTTACAATAAACAGCAAAATTAACGCAAATTAGACAGTTGCGTTCGAATCCCTGTCGGATAGTATACTGGACATTGTCTCGTGTCATCCGCTCATTGTGCTTAGCGCCCGATACGTCAAAGGATTTCTGTTTCTATGTTGCATACGGTTTTTGGTAACCCCTGGGTGCGTGCATCCGGCCTTTTGCTCCTGCTTATCGTGATTGCCGGGTTGGCGTATATGTTGAGTCAGGTGCTGGTGCCGCTATTTCTGGCCTTCATGGTCGCCTATGCCTTTGACCCGGTCATGGACTATTTCGAGCGCAAGCGCATTCCCCGCACGATTGCCGTGGTGGGGTTGGTGGTGGTGTTGACCAGTACGGTCCTGTTGATTCCCTTGTACTTTGTGCCGAAAATGGTCTCTGAAGCCCAGGACCTGATTGACAGCGCCGCCCGGGACGTAGACGATGCCTGGCTTAACCGGATGCTTGAGCGTCTGCCCCTGGAAAGTTTTGTGGATTTAATGCCCCCGATCGAGGAGCAGAAACTTTTTATTTCCCGGGAGCTGGATTTTGAAGAAGAGCTAGATGCTGACACGGATGCCGATTATGAAGCCATTCTCGAGCCTTTGAGTTATACGGATGAAATTTCGGAGGAGGCGCTGGACGATGAGGCCCGGGTCGCCCTGGAAGGCAGAACGGCAGAGGTGGATTTGGATGAAGTCGATATGCGGGCTGTCTTGGCGCAGCGAATCGGCTACTACATCCAGCAGAACGCCACCCAGTTTCTACGGGCCCATGCCAGCGCGCTGATGGGGGTAAGTCGGCAGGCAGGCAGTTCGGTCGCCGATCTCTTCAGTTCACTCGGTAATTTCATCATGAATTTCATTGTCATCGTTGGTAATTTCGCGCTCTTCGCCTTCGTCGCGATTTACCTGCTGAAAGACTATGACACCATCATCCGCAATATGGATGATCTCTTGCCGAAACGCTACAAGCCGAAGATTCGGTCTATCATGGGGAAAATTGATAATCAGTTGCGTGGCTTTCTGCGGGGCCAGTTGCTGGTATGCCTCTTTCTGGGCATTTCCTATACCATCGGCATGGAGTTGTCGGGCACGCCCTTCGGGCTTTTCCTTGGGGTATTCGGCGGGCTGGCCAGTATGGTGCCCTACCTCGGCTTTGCCCTCACCATCGGCCCGGCGGTGTTGCTCACCTTAATCGAACATGGCTTTTCATTGAATGTGGTGGGGGTCTTGCTGACTTTCGGCATCGCCCAGAGCGTCGAAAGCTACTTCGTCACGCCGAAAGTCGTGGGCTCCCAGGTCGGCCTGGGGCCGGTCTGGATCATCCTGTCCTTTGTGGTCTTCAGCACGACCCTGGGCTTCATCGGACTCCTGCTGGCCGTGCCTATTGCGGCGGTGCTGAAGGTGTTGGTGTTGGAGACGGTGGAATACTACACGAAGTCGGAGTTCTTCAGGAAACCCCCGGGCGAGGACCCGACCCCATCCTGAGGCACGAAGCCTGTTTACGAGAAAACCGCGATAACACGGGGCATGCAACGACGAAAGGCACGAAAAGGACACGAAAAAGGCGTAATTTTTTATCCGCAGATTACGCAGATGAATGTAGATAGTTACACGTACGAGGCGCCAGCAGAACCGTGGGGCAATGTGTTGGCAACGCTTCCAAGCCGTAGCATGACTTCAGTTCGCTCTTCGCACCGTTGTACGTAGGAGAAATTCAGGCAGCTTTCTTTATGCCGCCACCGCATTAATTACGTTCGGGTCGTTGCTCCGCCTCGTCAGTTGCCTGCTCCTGGGTAGTGTTCTTTTCCTCTTTCTCTACGTTCTCTACTTCCGATTTTGCTTTGGAGATTCCCGTCGCCGGTGTTGCTTCGGGGACGTTTTCCTCGGGCGTCGTCGTTTTGGAGGGCAGGCCCCGCCGTTGCAACAGCACCCAGGCCTCGCCGATCATCCCAAAGAGCACATAGGCGGCCGCCAATGGAAAGAGCACCATGGCGGGGGAGGTTGTCCAGGCGTAGTGCAATACGGCGATCAGGAAGGCGTAGGTGGCCAGGGCGATAATTGCGTGGCGTGGGGCAACGATGAAGGCCTTGAAGCGGTCCTTCGGGTAGCGCACGGTGCTGACCATAAGGAAGGCCAGCAGCAGCGCCAGGGGGCCAAGTGAGTAATAGGCCAGCACCCCGATTTCGTGGCTGTCCAGCCGTGGTTCCACATAATGCAGGAAGAGTACATAGGCGGCGAGGGTGCCCCCGGCCGCCGGGGAGGGCAGGCCGATAAAGTAATCCCGACGGTCCGCCTGGAAGGTGTTGAAGCGGGCGAGACGCAGGGCCGTGCAGATCACGAAAATGATGGCGACATAGGAGCCCGTCATCCCCACGATGGACTCAGCGCGCTCGGACAGCTCAAAATGTGCGGCTTCGGGCAAGTACAGGGTAAAGAGCAGGATTCCCGGCGCCAGGCCGAAGGAAACGACATCGCAGATACTGTCCAGTTCCTTGCCAAACTCGGAGGTGCTCCGGGTGATGCGCGCCACGGCGCCGTCGAGCATGTCGAAGATGATGGCGGCCAGAATGTAGACCGCCGCACGTTCGTATTCCCCACCAATACTCGCGAAAATACTGAATGTTCCGCAGTACAGGTTCATGGTGGTCATGAAACTGGCCAGCAGGTTGATTGGCCGGCGGCGTAGCGCCCGGGTATTGTCTTTGTTGCGTATTCTGCGTTTTATATTCATAAATTCTCGGTGGTATTGTCTTAGTCTTGGACAGATTCTGCGGCAAACGCGGCGATAATGCTGCTCCCGGCGCGCACTTTATCCTTGAGTTTCACCCTGACTTCCGTGCCGGGGGGCAGATAGAGTTCGGTGCGCGAACCGAATCGGATCATACCGAATTTTTCGCCTTTGGCCAGCGTTGCGCCGACTTCCACGGGGCAAACTATCCGTCGCGCCACGGCGCCGGAGATTTGTCGCACGGTGATCAGGCCGCGGTCCGTGTCCATCCAGACGGCATTGGACTCGTTGACCTCGGTCGTCTCCGGTTTTCGGGCGTCCTTGAAGAGCCCTTCTTTATAGCGGATGTCGCGGACCTGGCCCGAATAGGGCGCCCGGTTTACGTGCACATCAAACAAGGACAAGAAAATGGAGATGCGACGGGAGGGCCCTTCGTAGTGTAGGCTCTCCTCCAGGTCCTCAATGGCGACGATGGTCCCGTCGGCCGGAGCGACAAGCTCGTTTGGCTCGGCCCGGACCTCGCGGGGGAAGTCACGGAAAAAGAGCGTCATTCCGATACCCAGTAAGGTAATGGCCAGTCCGGCCCAGACTAGCGCGCTGTTGAAAAATAGGACCAGGAGCGCAAGTCCCGCCAACAATGTGGGTCCGTAAAAGGGCAGCCCACACCGCCAACCACTGAATGTCTGCTTCACATTAACTGCCTTTCCTTCAAACTGACATGCCGACCATCGCCAAAGACAACATGGTCCAGCAATGGAATGTTGAGTAGCTCCCCGGCCTCTACCAGGCGTTTGGTCAGGCGGATATCCGCATGACTGGGCTCCGGGTCGCCGCTGGGATGGTTATGCGCCACGATAATGGCGCTGGCGCCTTCCCGCACCGCTTGCCGGTAAACATCCCGGGGCATCGCCAGGGTGCCGTCGACGCTGCCATGCGATACATTCACAACCCGGCGTATCTCATTTTTGGTGTTCAGCAACAGGGTCTTGAAATGTTCGGTTTCGTATTCCTTGAACTCCACCATCAAGAAATCGACCACGTCCTGTGCGCTCTGTATCTTCACCTTGTTCAGGTGGTTGAAGGTCGCCAGGCGTTTGCCCAGCTCCAGGGCCGCTTTTAACTCAATGGCCTTGACCTGTCCCACGCCCTTGACCTGCTGAATCTCTTCCAGGGAAGCACGGGCCAAATTCCGTAGCCCGTTGAAGTGACTCAGGAGGTCTTCCGCCAGGGCGATCGCGCCGGTTTCCCGCGTACCCGTACGGAACAGCACAGCTACCAATTCAGCGTCTCGCAAGGCCTCCGGACCCAGCCGGTACAGGCGTTCCCGGGGGCGATCCTCCGCAGGTATTTCGCGCACGGCGCGGGTCAGGGGAGAGGGTTCCATACTTTCCATCAGACAAAACGTCCTTTATCACAGCGCACCTCCAACTCCCAAGTGGCTGTAAGTAGGGCATGATAATGCCATTGCACAGCGCCCGGGCGAGGGATGCCTGCGTTCTGTCGTTGAAATTGGGCTATAGTGTAACACAGCAAAGCCGTCCTATGCCTTGCCTGACTGATGCCTTTTTTCTTAGCGCAGGTAGCCGAAACTCTGCGCGGGGACCTGGAATCGTGTGGGGTCTTCCAGGGTACTTATCTGGCCTGTTTCCCGGTCGCTGTCCATGTCCTTCGCCGTCATGACACGTAATTGGGTTCCCGAAAAGCCCTCCAGCGCCACTTCCAGCGGTTGATCGCTCAGGTTGACCCAGAACAGCACATCGTCCGTGGCGGCGGCCTTGAAATGCTCCGGCGCCGAAGATTCGGTCCGATAGGCGGTGTCTCCGGCGCTGGTCAGGCGCGCCAGGGTGCTTACCGCATGGAAGACCGGCCGGATTTCCCAGTTCCGGTCCGCGAAATGCCACAGCCCAAAGTTCATGGGAGCGGATGCCCCGGGATAATAGACTTCCTGCATGCACCAGATGCTGAATCCGGCGACGCCGGCATTGAGCCCATCCATATACGCTGACATTGTCAGCAGGGCATAGGGATATTCTTCCATGAGCGGATTGGTGCTGGGGTGCGCTGTGCGATCATCCGTAAAACCGAATTCCGCCATCACAAAGGGGCGTTCCGGCGGATGCGCCCGTAGCAGCGCCAGGCGGTCCTCGAAGAAGTCCCGGACGAAGGGCAGGTCAGGCGGATTGAAGTAGGTGTGGGAGGCATAGAGTCCCGTCAGCGCGTGGTAGTTTTCATGGTGGACACAGGCCTGGAACCAGTCCAACCCGTCGCCGTCGTCGCTACCGACAATATTGACATCGAGACCGCGACGTTCGATTTCCTCCGCCACCAGCATATGTATTTCAATAAAGCGTTCGAAGGAGCCTTCTTCGCCATTGTGGAAAAACAGGTTGGGTTCGTTACTCAGCGTCCAGTCCTGAATACAGGTGTAGCCCTTCGTTACGATCAGGTGTTCCAGCAGGTCGCCGATGGCCCGGGCCAGGGACTCGGGGTCTTTCCACTGTTCGGTGTAGGTCCACTCTACCCCGGCGATGGTCACCCGGGCGCCCAGTTCCTGGTACAGGTCCAGGGTGCGGTAATGGCTCTGCATATTGTCGCTGTCCCAGGTGTAGGTCTCTCCGTCCAGGCTGGGGTTCCAGTCTCGGTACCAGAAGAACATGCGAATCCAGTCCGGATTCATGTAGCGGATGCGGCCTTCGCGGATGGCGATACCTTCTTCATCCACGCCATGCTGGGCATTTTGCTCGTTATAGAACCAGCCGTCATCCTCAGCGCCGAAGCCGATGAGGCTGTCAACGCTGACTTCGTCTCGCACACGCACTGCAACCTCGCTCGATTCGGGCAAGGGCGCGGTGTCAGGAAGTTGTCTGAGCGCCGGGCTGCGGAACTGCACTTCGCCCCGGCCATGCAGCATCATGGCGGCACGCACCTGGGTGGCTCCTTCCGGCGCTTCCCCCCGTGCGGTCAGGCTTCGCCATTCCATGGTCGGCACGAAGCCATAAGCGTCGCTATAGCCGACGCGCTGATTTTCGTCGTTAAAAAACTGGACACTCGCCAAAGGGCCCCGACCTTCTTTATAGTCGATGCCTCGGGCCTCAACCTGAAACTCAAAGCGTTCACCGGGGCTGCTGGGAAGCGATTGGGAGACATGGCGCCAGGAGGGTTCCACATCCATGGGCGTGCGCAGCACCAGATACACCCCATCTTCATCTGTTTCCCGGATAACCTCCAGGGGAGCGCCTGCCCGATTCCAGCCTGCGAAATCCTCCGCCCAGGTAGTGTTCTCCAGTAGATTGGCGTCGGCGCCCAAACACAATAGCCCCAGCATCAATGCAAGCATAAAGCATTCCTCCCTCCAGGATTTGCCGTGGTCAACGCTTTAACTGATAAGCGGATAGACACCTGCCTACCATAGCGCATAAACCAGAGCCATGCAAAATAATAGCCGATTGACAGTGTATAACTTGTCAATCGGCCAGCGAGGATATCCCTGCTTGCCACCGACCAAAATGGCTTCACAGGAAAGTGTATATACCATCCCGACAAGCGCGGAAAAGTTGCTTGTCGGGGTAATTTCTTGTTTGCACAAGTAAAAAAAGTGCTTTGTTTGATATGTGAAATCGCCGAAAAGCGCGCATGCTTTCCGGCGATTGCAAGAACTTAAGTGAATATTCACTATTGAGATGTTAAGCGATGATGATTATTTGGATCAACCGTAACCACCGGCCATATACATCCAGATACCCACCTGAGTGCGCAGTTCAGGCGGAGTGCCCTGGGATTCGATCGGCATCTTCTCCTGGTAGCGCACGAATTCCACATGGCCATCCATATACAGGACGTTGGAGCCGCCCGGTACGTGGTTGTAGAAGCTTGTGGCGTTCGGCGGAACCGGCATGCCGCCCCAACCGTCACCGGCCGCAGTCAGGCCGTCGGCCCAGGCGTCAAACATCACCACCAATTCACTGGCTGCGCCGGCAGCGGCGCCGGGGTTGTTGATGTCGGTGATGAAGAAGCGCTCGATCCCGTCCTTCATGCGTGGATAGGTGGTGGGCAGGGGCCGAAAGTTGTCGTCCGTCCAATCCCAACGTCGGGGGCTGTGGTTAGCGACGATGTCCGCCGGGAGATCCTGGACGTTGAAGCGGTTATACTCGGCCACACCAAACTCCGTGCAGCCGGCATTGACCAGGGCTCCAGTGCCATAAGGCTGATACTGCACCGGGTGCCAGCTTTGGGGATACCCGGCGACGCCGCCCTTGATGTGGATGACATCAAGCATTTGCGACATGGTCTGGACGGCATAGCCGATGTAGAGATAAGAAACTGGCATTGACAGATAGGCGTTCATGCAGAGGCGGTTACCGGTCTCTGTTGCCAGTCGGCCCAAACGCTGGATTTGTGCCGTATAGTCATCTTCCACGCCGAAACCGCCGCTTTCGGCGTCCAAGGGGTTGTAATCCGCACGGGAATCTGACGGGCAGATGGCGATGCTGGGATCGTTCCAGTAGTCGGGATAGAGTTTATCCCCGGCTATACCCTGCATCCAGCCGAAAACCCAGCCGGCCTGGCTGACAGGGACCGACGTCACCCCCGGCGGGAAGGCGCCCCGGTTTTCGTTGGAATACATCTGCATGATCAGACCCCACTGCTTGAGGTTGTTCGCGCAAGAGGCGCGGCGGGCGGCTTCCCGTGCCCGGGCCAGGGCCGGCAGCAGGATGGCCGCCAGGATGCCGATGATGGCGATCACCACCAGCAGTTCGATGAGTGTGAAACCCATTCTCTTCTTTGAGTGCATGTCATAACTCCTATGTTGCATTGGTACAACCATGAAAACAACGCCATTCGAGACTCTCAGAAGGCGCATAATATGATGTTGTCCCCCAACGGCATATGGCTGGGTTAGGGCTACAACGTTACTTTAAATGGTACCACAGGCTATTTTGAATTCATAGAATGGAACCTGTTAAATACTTGAACGAAAATGCCACAAAACACTTTGCATTATTTAAGATATATACAAAAAATAATATCTATATGTAATTCGTGTATTTGGAGACAGAGTCTTCGGGGGTAGTTCTAAAATTACCACCAAAACAATACGCCAAGTCAGTATTTTGGTTATTATCCCCACTTTGTTGGGCGGATATAGCCTATTGCTGAAAAATCTGTGATTTTTTTGGTTCATGCGACTAAAGCGTACTTGGTCTCGTGAAGGGCCATTATTCTAAGCTTGAAGAATTCGATGTCCCGGTAGCCGTATGCCTGTCGTTTCATCGTCTTGATTTTGTTGTTTGTCCCCTCCAGCGGGGCTTTCAAACTGAACCCAATTTCAGCATTACAAACCAAGGACATGTATCCCCACCGACCGCGGAGCGGTCACAGCTTGTAGCGCGGGGTAAGGCCTGTGGGGCGGAACGCCCAAAGGCCGCCACCCCGGGTACAGGCCCGCCCCCAACTACGGTCGACCCTGAATGGGTCGCAGCAAGAAAAATGGGCCAATTTTAACGCAAAGGCGCGATGCAGCAACATATGTTGATTCAACGTACTGGATTCCTGCCTGCGCACGAATGACGAAGGTGGCGGCGTTGCTTGGGACAGGGTAGATTCTTTGCCGGTTCAATTTCTATAATGCCGCTTAATTCTGTACTGAATCCGGGACCTGTAAATTCAGCGCCTTCGCATCCGATTTGCGCGTCGGATTGCGGTAGAAGGGGTGGGGCGACACACTTTTTGTCTTTGCCTGGTCTCAGTTGGCATTAACTTATTCCCAACGCAAAAAGGAATTTTTCCCTTGCTTATGTCTTTGCGTACCTATTTGCGGCGCTGCCTTGCATGGCAGTGCCGTTCTCATGCTGTATTGACGGTGTCATTACTGGCGGCTGTGTTGCCCTGGCCTGGCGCCCATACGCTTGAACCCGAAGTGGCCGAAGTGATTGTCCTTGGAGAAGCATCCCAGGATGCGATGCCTGTTCAGTCTGAATCAGCGACGCAGGGGGATAACGTGGACATGGCGATTGCTCCGGTCGCCGATACGCATTACCTTCCCGAGCTGCTCGATCTGGAAACAGCCCAGGCGATTGCCCTGGAGGATAATCCGGGCATCGGAATTGCGATTTCTCGTGTGGATCAGGCCCGCGAACGGGTGCGCCAAGCCCAGGCCCGGTATTTGCCCAGCGTCGATGTCACCTATTCTGCGGCCCATATCCGCCTGGCCGACAGCACGGTGGACGCCGCCCGGGGCAATGCCTTGCGCTCGCCTATCAACAACTACCTGCGCTCCACATTCAACTCCTTTATCACCAGCGGTGGAGAGTTGCGTAGCCCTTTTCTGCCCGGATTGGTGCAAAATGCGCTGCAAGGGATGGCGTCCCGCTCGCAGGTACGCAGCTCCATGGACAGCTACAGCACGAGCCTGATGGTCAGTTATGTCCTCTTTGACGGCTTCGCCCGCAAATTCAACCGTCTGAGTGCAGAGTATGGCGTTCTTGAGCATGATGCGGCCCTGGCGGAGACGCAGCGGTTACTCCTGGATGCGCTTGCTCAGACCTATTATGACGCCCAGCTCGCCCAGGCCAACATTGACATTGCAGAGGCGGACCAGGCGTATAACGAGCGCCTGCTACGCGAGGCGGAAATTCGTCGTCAGGTGGGCACCGGTTCCCTCAGTGATGTGCTGAACTTCGAGGTGCAACTGCGGGCCGCCAAATCCGAACGGTTGCGCGCCGAACGCACCCTGGAACAGGCGCGGATCAGCCTTGCGGCCCTGATGGGGATGGAATCGGGGCATCTGCCGGAAGCGGTGCAACTGCTGCGCCTGGAGCCGGAGCATGAAATGGACATGCAATTGCCTGACGTGGAGACGGGGATTGCCTACGCACTTGATTACCGTCCGGACATTTTGCTGGAGCAATACGGTCGCAAACGCAGCGAAGCCCTGGTCGGTCAGCGCCAGGCCGCCTACTACCCCCGGGTGACCGCCATGGCCTCCCAGGATGCCCATC
>SKJD01000376.1 GCA_007116095.1 Candidatus Hydrogenedentota bacterium | reverse complement strand
TCGTCGTCGTCGTCATCGTCGCCACCGCTCCCGGCAAGCTTTAGCGGCATGGAGACTGCCGTAATATTACCTGCGCCAACCTGTATCGACTGGGTCACGGTTTGGTAGTCCGCCGCTTCCACCGTGATGATGTAAGAATTTTTCTCCACCGCTGGAAATGCATAGACCCCATCCACATTTTGGGTAACCGGATTGTACGATGTTACTTGTAGCCGGACGGCAGCGCCCGTAATCCGTTCCTGGGATTCCGCGTCCCACACCGTACAGAAAACCGAGCCCGCCAGAAAACCGGCGTTGGCGCGCAGGTATGGCGTATAGGTGGCCGGTCCCTGGATCATCGCCTCGATTTCCTCCGGGTCTTCGGTGCCCCAGTCGTTGTTCTGCATGTCAATGTTCTCGTCGCTATCATTGATCACCGCAGCGCCGCCTTCCTTGGTCGCGATGCTGAGGATTTCCCGGAAGATATTCCAGCCGCTGGCCGGGTCAGAACTGCTACCGAGCTGCTTTTGACCCGCGAGCTTGTCGGTATTGGCGCGAATCCAGATAGCCGTAAAGGCGGGCCGCCTGAATTCATTGCGGCGGATCAGCGGGATAGCATCCCATATATCTATTCCCACATAAAGATCGTAGAATTTGCTGCGATCAATCACGCTGCCACTGATATCTCCGAATACCGTGATGCCGGTTTCCGAGCGTTGCTCGGAGCCCATGAAGATGCAACGATCAATCCGGACCTCGGGATCATTGAGCTGGAACATCTCGGCGCCCGGGGTATGGGGGCGGAAAGTTATACGTTCCACCGCTGCATGCGGCGCCGACCACACCGTCCCCTGCACCACAACGCTTTCCGCATCCCAACCAACCAAGGTCACCCAGGACTGTAAGGAGAAATCTTCGTTGTAGATGCCCGGCTTCACCCGGATGCGGGCCGTGTCTGTTTCATCCGCCTGCACCTGTTCCAGGGCATAGCCGATGCTTGCAAAGGGAGTATCCAGGCTGCCTCCGTCCGGTACATCCGCGCCGTCCTGTGCGACGAAATAGGTGCGGCTTGGGCTGTTTGGATCGTTGGGGTCCGAGTCGAGCAAAAACTCCTCAAAATTTGTGAGTCCATCACCATCAAAATCCAGGTGCGCGTCATAGGGATCGAGCGGGTCCAGGCCGTGCAGATATTCCCAGCCGTCCGGAATTCCGTCGCCATCGGTATCGGGATTGTGGGGGTCCGTACCCAGGATCAGCTCCAGGCAATCCGGGAGGCCATCCCCGTCTGAATCCAGGGTCTCATCTTCACACTCACCCTCTCCCTCGCCTTCCCCTTCGCCCTCACCTTCCCCCTCGCCGCCGCTGCCATCCAGGGCGAAGGGCAAGCTGAAGCGCGAAGAATTTCCCTGGGTATCGGTCTGGATAGCGGTCAAGCGCCATCCGGCATGTCCAGGAAAGGGACTCAGGTTCGCGGATAGTGAAAAGGCGCCGTTCGCGTCGGCCTGCGTGGTCCCGATACAGTCCGTGGCCTGATTACCGATATCCACGAAGACCTGAACCAGGCTGTGTGGTTTGGCTGTGCCCCGGATTGGATTGATGCTGGTGATAACCGGTCGGGCAATGTTTTCCTGCGGACCGTCGAGAAAGAGGATGCCGCTGAGCCGGTTGTCCATAATGCAGTTGCTCAGAAAACGGTTATAACGGGTGTTCGGACCGTCGGCCTGAATGCCGATTTCCATACCGCCAATGACATTGACCATAAAGCCGTGCTTGGCTTCAAGCAACTCTGGCGCCAGGCCGATGGTGTTGTGCTGCGCGCCGTTGCTCAGCAGCACCCCGATGACCTGTATATTGTTGGGAATACTGAACATCTGGGCGTCTTGACCAATAATATTACCCAAGATCAAGTTATCGTGCGCATCCGCCGCCAGGATAACCCCCGCAACACTGTTCCCGCTGATGACATTATAATAGTCCATGTCCCCAATGACATTGTTATTGGCTTCATACATCACGGCCACCCCAAATGAGGCGTTCGGCAGGGCATGTTGTCCCGTACTGTCCAGACCGATGAAGTTGCCGTAGACCTGGTTGTCCTGGGTGCCCGCGCCGGCAAGCAGCACGCCGCCGACGGCATTTCCGGAGATAATGTTGCGCTCACCGGTCCCGTGTTCCTGGGTAACCGACGCGCCGATGACGTTTTCCTTCGGACCATGATCCAGAAAAATGCCCACCGCATCGTTCGGCATGGCAGTCACGCCATCCGTTCCGATGCGACAGCCCTGAATCCGGTTGCCGATGGCGGAGGCCCCCCGCAGCAGGATTCCCGAACCGGGCATGTGGACAATACAGAGATTTTCGATAATATTATCGGCGGTGGTGATACCCAGGCCCGGCGTCGACTTCGTCTCCCGGGGAATGGCGCCGCCGTCCAGGGTGATCACGTGGCCACCGTCAATATGCAAAATTAGCGAGGGCTCATCCAGGGCCGGCAATGGCGCTTCCAGCGCGATGACGCCTTCCACCGAAAATTCAATACGCGCATGCCCTCGCCAGTTCAGGGCGGTCAGCAGCGCCGAGCGCAGCGTTAGGGTTACACTCTCCGGATCGATAACGGCTGGGCCGTCCTCCAGGCTATTGACGACCAAGACATAATCGTAAGATTCCTGCGTCTGGCCCATCGTGATCGATGAATGCCAGACCCCTAAAGCCAATAACGCCAACAGGCACGCAAACAAGCAATATCTCGGGTAGAAACTCAGGCTGGGTGATGATTGCATGGTACATTTCCTTTATGAAAGGGACCGAAAAATATAAAATAAGAAAGCGCCTATCACTCAACGTGAATATATAACAATTCACACAAAAAAGCAAGGTGATTGCCGGGCGCGAAGGCCCGATGCAATTCCTTGCTGAAGGATGCGTGACTAAAATTCGGGATATCTATTTGCGTTAATCAGCGCTAGCGTACCCGGATTTATCGCCGCTGTCAAAATAGTAGTTGTTTTCCGGGCCAAACCAGCCCACGCCCCAGCGGGTATTGCGGGCGTTGTAGACATTGTGCTCCGGCGCCCAGCCCCAGGGCTCGCTGGTTGCGTGTCCGTCGGCCCACATCACGTTCACACGGCCATGGTGCCGGAAGTGCATACTGGGCGACATAAAACTGCCGGTATGCCCCCGGGGCGCTTCGGCGGAGGCATAGTGCGGCGGCTCCAGGAAGCCGTACTCCACCAGGTACTCCGGCTGGGGCAAGGCAGCGTCGGCAAACATGATCGTTTCCGAAGGCCGGCGTACATCGCTGTCGCGCACGCCACGCCGCACGGCCGATACCAGGTCGTCGGACTGGAACAACTGCGAACCGATATAGGTCATGTTGTACCCATACCCCCCGGTGCCGGATTCAAAGGCGTTGTTCATGCCCTCCTTCCGGCGAAACTCGAAGAACTCCGGGCATTCCTTTACCCGGCCATCCGGCAGGTATTCCGCCAATGGCCCCCGGTTGGGATCAAAGTCCGAAGCGTCGTTCGGCGTTTCCCGCACCCCATGCCAGCGCACCTGTCCCCCGAAATGGTCCGGCGGCGCGCCAGGCAGCATAAAGTCGAAGAAATCCGGCGCGGCAGGCACATAGTAACCATTGTGTTCCGCAGCATACATGGTGTTCGCCAGGTGCAGTTGCCGGAGGTTGTTGACGCACTCCATGGCGCGGGCGCTCGATCGAGCGCGGCTCAAGGCCGGCAACAGCATAGCCGCAAGCAGACTGATGATGGCGATCACCACGAGAAGCTCAATCAAGGTAAAGCCCCGGGTTGCCTTGGCGGGCGATCGTTCGGCGATTCGGGAAGCACCCGGCAGGTATAAGATTGCCAGCACAGCCAACATCAAGGTCAAAGGAAGGATGCCACGCAGGGGCAGGACCTCGGGAGCTTTCACCGGAATTTCAAAGAAGCCCTCTCCCAGGGAAATACCGGCGTCATCGCTGCGCGACAAAGTCAACAACAACGAAATCAGCTCCCCGACTTCGCCATCGGGCAAGAGCACCGTGAAATGAAGGCGGCCACCCTGCACAACAAGCTGATGGCCAGACGCATCC
>SKJD01000093.1 GCA_007116095.1 Candidatus Hydrogenedentota bacterium | reverse complement strand
GATCCCGGGGTATCGCCTTCGGGCGAACACAAGGTTCGCCCCTACGGCTCAACCCCGGGCTAATCATCCGTGACCGCTCCGCGGTCGGGCGGTTATATGTCCGTGGGTGATGAACGACCAAAAGGATTTAACACGCCCTTGAAAATATTGATTTATAGTTATGCGATTAAGTAATAAATGTAAACAATCAATCGACACGCCCTGAAGGCAGGCGCCCAGAGGGGCATGCAAAAAGAACTTCAACCATGAACATGCATCCCCTCTACCGCGGAGCGGTCGCAGCTTGTAGCCCATCTTCCGCAGTTATGAGGTGTCAGAGTCATATTTTCTAGCACACGAAGACGGCCGGACGGTTATTTTTCAAACGACCAGATCGGCATTGAGGGGTGTGTCCATCTGCAGAGGGTGTCACGATGTGTCCAATGCCAATGATCTTGCGACGCTTTTTGTTGCTTTCCTCCTCAATTTATGGTTCAAAATCACCACCTGTCAATCTATCCTGTAGTTTGCCCTATTCTGTCTGCGCACTTTAGTCTCCCAAGACATTCATTTTACATACTTAAGGTAATATAAGTAACAATTACATGTTGTTGTAAAAGTTGGCACAATAAATGCTTGTAGTTCATGTAAGAAGATTTTTTGGTATGACAGTTCAAAAACTAATGCGCTAAATGAAGTGGTGGGAGCCCGCGATATTGGTATTTACACTTTGCTTAAAGCCTGTGAATTTCGTAAATACACGCACTCTCGCTTTTGAACGTATATGAACTACCGAGGTCTTTAGCCAACATCTCAATCACAAATGAGCTTAACAGAAAGAAAGGATATTTAGAATAATTTTAATGCCATGAGAAAAATTTATACACACGTATATATACGGTGCCATAACTGCTTTGTCCCGTATTATATTCCAAATAAAACTATTGGAAAATTACTTTTTTGCCCTTCATGTGAAAGCCGTCATGTGATTGCGCTTACTGACATGACATCAAAACTTAAGAAAAAAATAAAAAATAGATTTAGCTATAAAAAGCATATACGCCATGCCTGGAAAATGGATATGGAATTGGATATGGAAAAATTATTCACTACAACTTTCAACTCTGTTAAGCTTATTATAATGGCAATATATGCATATAGCCTCTGGGGTATACTTAACTTCGTAAATGCGTATGATTATACTAATGCCTTGATATATTTAGTCCTAGAAAAATAAATTGACGCCAATACAATGAACGTCTATACAACGAGCCTGGAGATCAGTTTCAGATTATCACGACTGGAATTATGCCAATTATTTTTTGTGCCAGGCATGGCGCTGTTCTTAGGGTGTAGTTCTGACATTACCGCCAGATCGTCATGCCTGCGAAGGCAGGCATCCAGTCCCGTTCGCCATCCCTGTGTCTGTGTATTGACATAACCGCCCATGCCCCGACAAAATACCCCTCCGCGTCACTGTGTTAAAAAATGTCCCGTTTTTCTGCTGTATTTGAGTACTGTTTACATGTATTGCTGGATTCCTGCGTTGGGTCGCGGATAAAACCAAGACAACAAGTCACCATCTTAGGCAACGCTTTCAGCGTAGCGGAGGTGGTGGTATCACTTACCCAGGGTAGGCCTTGACCTTGCGGCCAAGTCCAACCCTGGGCTGTATTTAGCAAAGCTCCTTCGGAGCAACGATATCCGGTAACTTTGCGTCTTTGCGTTAAAAATTGGCGCGTTATAATCATCCGTGATTGCACTGCCGTCGAGGTTCTGGTTTCTTGCCTGCGCAGAAATGACGGGGCTGATTACGCCGCTATAAGGCGGGCCTGTTGGCAAACTGGGCAATAGCCTGTTTTTTTCACCAACAGACTTTATCCGCTCAATAAGCAGTTACTTATTGAGCTATTCGATGGTGATTCGCGGCATGATCCAGAGCGCCCAATCGTTGCTGAGTTCTTCGAGTTTGTCGACTTGGAGGGTAATAGTCACCTCTTGCCCGGCAAAGGCGCCGAGGTCGATGTCGCGTTGTATCGGGTCCACGGTGGCCTGTTCGACGGCCAAAACCGTTTCTCCATCCACCAGCACGCTGAAGCCGACGCCGTCTGAGGTCTCGGCCATGAAGCCGGTCTCGAAGCGCATCATCAGGGCTTCGCTATCTCCCACTTCCGGCAAGGACACCGCATAATGCGCCTGGCCAACGCCTTCTTCGGGGGGATGATGAAAGATCGCCGGGGCGAGCCAGCCGGCCGCGACCACAACGTATTCCGGGCGGAAGGAACCAGGCACGTCCTGGTTCACAAGTTCGGCATCCTGCATCTGTGTATAAAAATCGAAGACCGCCTCGTCATCCGCATGGGGCGCGGGCGTGGTATCGATGTCGTAGTTCGGCAGGGCCTCGTCCCAACTGTCGATACCGATGATCGGCAGGGCGAAGGCAAAGGCCTCCTCCTGACGCTCGGTGTCGGCGTGCTTATAGACCTCCCAGATGTACTTCTTCTCATGGGCGCGCGCGCCGGCAGGATCCTCCGGGTCCCAGGTCCACAATCCCAGCTCCAGCCCGCCTTCATCGCGCATTGAAGTGTGGCGGTGCATGATGTGCACGGCGATCTCGGGCATGTGGTTGATCTTGTGGTGGGCATAGGCAAAGGCTGCTGCCTGAATCTTTTCGCCGTCTTCCGTGTCGGGCGTATGGAAGCCCTGCTCGCCGAGAATGATTGTGCGCATCTCGCCGTCATAGAGAAATTCCGGCTGCCGCATCCATTCCACCAGCACCTCAAGGTTCTTGTAGGTAATGCGCGGCGTGTCGAAGCGGTGCGTCGCGGTTCGGTCCCGCCAGAAACGCGGCTCGAAGAGGTTTTCCGGATAGGGATGGTGGTTCAGATGCCAGGGGAAGTTCCCCTCGCGGTGACCCCATTCGTTGATGAGCGTCAGCAACTCATCGCCCCGGGTTTCATGCAGGATGTTGTTCGTGTGACCGCGTTTGGTCCAGTGGTGTTCCATGGAGACATAAATCTTCAGGTCGCTGTGGATGCGCCGTGCTGCCAAATCCGCAATACGCAGCGCCCAGACATATTCCTCGGCGACCCGCTCGGGTTCGGCTTCGCCCATGTTGTGCCAGACCCAATGGCTCTGGATTTCGTTGCCAATGACAATCCCGGAAATCAGGCCGTACTTCCGGTCAGGGCGGGTGTAACGGTCGGCGATAAATTCGATGGCGGCAATGTAGGCGCGCAGCCCGGCCTCGTCCATCAAGTTGAAGGCGCCGAGGCCCATGGGATTGTTTTCCAGGTCCGTGTCGGGATGAATCAGCGGATTGCCCGGCTCCGCTTCGCGGGGCACATGGTTGATGAGGATCGGCGTGAAGTTGATGCCACCCTCGTACATGTGCCTGTAGCGCGTGTCCATCCAGTCGCGCACATACTCCATGTTGATGGGAATCTCGTGGCCGTCCACCGTCTAGGTCATCTCGGGGTCGGAATTGTCCCAGTCGATGATCTCATTAAGCAACACGCCTTCGTCGCCATAGCGCGTGCCCGTTTCAATTGCATCGTCAATGTCTGTGATGCAGGTCAGGCCCTTCTTGCTTTCCGGCCAGGGGATTTCAAAGTCGCGTTCGACGATGGCGTCCACATCGGTGACATAGCGGGTATAGCCCAGTGCTTGGCCACTTTCGGCGTCAAGCAACTGGAATTTCGAATAGAGCCGATCCCGTTCGCCATCAAAACGCGGGATGGATACGATACTTGCTTCCGCTGCATCACCCTCCCAAACAACCGGGTAATCGCCATCGGACTCGAAGTCCTGGTACACCCGCAGCTCGACAATTTGCCGGGTCTGGTCGCCCGCCAGTGCCAGGTGAGCTTCCAGCATATCCGCCTGCGCACGGATCTGCACGATGTGATCGCCTGATGGCGCCGTGACCACCCCCTGCGCCAACGGCATGCTCACCATACCCAGCACGCCCAACAAAATCGGAACAAGCACCTGCTTTGCCATGTATCTTTCCCCGCTGTCTCGTAGACCGTTCTTGCCCATAAAAATGCTGCGCACCACCTTATTGCAGCAGCGCACAGCGATTCAATTCGTCCGATATGAT
>SKJD01000486.1 GCA_007116095.1 Candidatus Hydrogenedentota bacterium | reverse complement strand
GGATTCGGCTCCGCACAGGTAGGCTTTGGCGGGTAACCTCCTTTCCTTATTGCCTCACCGTTTCTTCTAAAGGTAGACTAAGCTCCGAGCCACTGCGGCTCACACACCCCGCTGGGGTCGGTTTTCTTTGCAAGACCTGGTCCCGGGGTATCGCCTACGGGCGAACCCAAGGTTCGCTCCTCCGGCTCAACCCCGGGCTATTCATCCGTAACCCCTGCCGGGGTTGGTCATAGTGTTGTGTAAAGTTGATAGTCAACCACAACGGCAATGATGTACCCCGTGGCTATTTGAAGAAACATGTTGCCACTGAATGAATGGTGTTTGTTCAAAATTCCAGAACAAATCGACTTAATCAACAGACCCGCAGGCAGGAATCCAGTTGCGTGTGTTTCCACAGTATCAGCAATATGACAATATCGCCTCTGTGCGAACGCGACATCTCATTGCGCCTTGGCCCCGTTGCGTCTTTGCGTTTAATAGGCCAGGTAAAGCGATACCCGGGGTAGCGGCCCGCGCTACAAGCTGTGACCGCTCCGCGGTCGGGGAGCCGCCCTGTTGCAGGGGTACATAGCTGCGTATGTATTTTGCCTATACATCGCGCACCCTTCCAGCCAGTGCTGGAAGGACCATTTGGCGGTTCAAGAACTGCATCCTATGTTTGCCAATCAACTGACTGGGGGAATTTGTAACCGTGCGACTCGTGATTTTTGACATTGACGGCACCTTGTGCGCTACCGCCGACTCGGACGCTGTCTGCTACGCCAATGCCTTTGAAAAGGTCTTTCAACAGCCGATCCCGTCTACGGATTGGCATACCTACCAGCATGTCACCGATCGGGGGGTGCTGGAAGAAGCGTTGATGCGCCTGCGGGGCCATGGACCGACGCCGGAAGAACAGGGTGCCTTTGAAGACGCCTTCATGGAAGCAATGGCGGTCGTATACGCGGAGACACCCGAGGCCTTTCAGGAGATTCCCGGGGCGCTGGACATGTTCCACACCCTACGCCAACGGGAGGATGTGCGGGTGAGCCTGGCGACCGGCTGCATCCGCCGGAGCGCCCTCTTCAAGCTGGAAAAGATCGGCCTGGACGCCCGGGAGATTCCGGGTGGCTTCGCCTGCGACGCGATTTCCCGGGTCGATATTGTGAAGAAATCCATTGAGGAAGCCGGTGCGCACATCGAAGATCGGGTCTACATCGGCGACGGGGTCTGGGACGTACGCACCTGCGCGGCCATGGGCCTGCGATTCGTCGGGGTGACGGAACAATCCGACGCCGCGGCCTTGCACGCCAACGGCGCCGGGGTATGTGTCCGGAATTTTGCGGAACCCGAGGCCTTTTACGCCGCCCTGGAGGATGCGCCTGTACCCGTGCAGGTCTGATACAGACAGCCGGTCGGGCGTCAGGGCAGTTCGTCAGCCCTCACCCGATCAATAATGTTCGTGGTGGAGTGGCCTTCCACGCCCGGCAGGATGGCGATGCGCCCGCCATAGCTCTCGATGAAATGCCGTTCGGTCTGTTCGATGGTGTCGATGCTGTAATCGCCGCCCTTTACATAGACATCCGGTCGCAGCGCCTGGAGCGCTTTCATGGGGGTGGGCTCATCAAAGACGATGATGTAGTCCACACAGCACAACGCCGACAATACAAGCGCCCGGTCATTTTCATTCACCACGGGGCGCACTTGGCCTTGAATGTTGCCCTTGATTCCCCGGACCGAATCGTCGCTGTTTAATCCGACAATCAATACATCCCCTTCTTCATGGGCTTTCAGCAGGTAGGTGATATGCCCGACGTGCAGGATGTCGAAGCAGCCGTTGGTCCAGACCACGCGCTTGCCTTCCTGGCGCAAGCGCTTCACCTCCGCCACCATGGCGTCCAGGGTTTTTACCTTGGGGGAGCGCCCGGTCCCAGTGAGGGCTTCTTCCAGGGCCGAGCGGGGCACGGTGACCACGCCCGGCTGTCCCACGGCCACCCCGGCGGCGTAGTTCCCGAGTTCGGCGGCCTGTTGCAGGCTACCCCCCGCCGCCAGCACCAGCATCGCCGTCGCGGCAACCGTATCGCCTGCTCCGGTAACGTCCACCACCTGTGCTGCCCGGGCCGGCGCGTTGCCGCTTTCACCTTCCCGATTGAACCAGGTGATACCGTCCTTGCCTTGGGTGATGAAGACATTGCGGGTCTGCTTCAACAGCGCCTCCCCGGCCTGTTGCAGGGTAGCCTCATCGACAATCTCGACCCCGGCGGCGAGGCCCGCTTCCACGTCGTTGGGGACGATCAGATCGAAGTCCGTGAAGATACCCGCACGCGCCCGGGAGTCGGCGACGGTCCAGAGGGTGTGTTCCCGGGCAACATCGCGGATCGTGTCCAGGACTTGCGGAGTTACGACGGCATTGGCCTGATCGCCCACCAGGATGGCGTCCACCCGCCCGGCCAGATCGCGGATGCGCTGCAAGAGCCGCGCTTCCAGCGCACCGGTGGGGGCGACCGGCTTGGGGGTGTCCGTCCGCAGAATTTCCTGACTCGGCGCATTGTGGCCGCCGGCCCGGAGCTTGCCGTAGGTGTTCGTGGGACGCTCCGGATCGACGACCAGGCCGCTGCAATCCACGCCACGGCCCTCAAATTCCTCCGTCACGATGCGCCCGTTGTTGTCGTCGCCGATGAGGCCGACCATATAGGTCTGCGCGCCCAGGGAGGCGACATTGCAAGCGGCATTGCCCGCCGCGCCAGGGTTGTACCGGCGCTCATGCACCTCATAGACCGGAATCGGCGCCTCCAGGCTGATTTCCGTCACGGCGCCGAAGACGTTTTCGTCCAGATAGATATCGCCCACCACCATCACCCGCAATGTGGGGAAGCGATCGAGTATTTCCTGATACGTCATGCTATCTCCAATTTGCTCTCGAAGACGTCATCGCCTCCTTGAAACCACATCGATTTAGGAGCCCATATACGTTGCGGCATTGATGCAGGCCTGCACATGCGCCACATCGCGCTCCAATACCTTGATTTTGTCTTCGTTGTTGTCGAGTTTCATCAGCGACTCGTCTTCGATACAGATATCGCCATCATAGCCGACCGCGTGGAGCAGTTTTAGCACCCGGGCGTGATCGATGTCGCCTTCATCCAGCGGCGAGACATAGGTAACATACTCCCAGCCACCCTCACGGGCAATTTCCCGCTTGTCCTCGGGGTAGTTGATGTTCTTCAGGTGGGTGTGCTTGGTGTACGGCGCGAGGAGTTCAAGAATGCCATAGACCTCCGAAAGCGGATACCCCCGCCAGTAAAAATTGCCGGTGTCCATGGTCAGCCCCAACAGCTCCGAATCAACCCGCTTGAAGACCATGAGCAGAAACGTAAGGTTGTTCCCCTGGAAGCCGTGGTTTTCGATGCCCATATTGACCTGCCTCGTCTCGGCGCTGTCCAGGGCCGCCTTCAGTCCTTCCGAGAAAATCGCGACGCGCTCGCCGAAATCCAGCTCCATTTCCCGGGACATGAACGAATCAATGCGAATGTTGTCCATCCCCATGATCTCCGCATAGTCCAGGGCCCGCGCTATCCACGCCGCGTTCTCCGCCGGATTCCCCACGCTGAAATCACAGGCCGTCAGGAAACTGCACCCGTGGATGCCCAGCTTATCCAGATGGGCGCGGTACGCCGCCACCGCCTGGTGATCCTTCAGCACGATCTTCTCATTGCGGTCCATCGCCAACACTTCAAAGTCCCGCGTCAGCTCTATTTCCACCGACTTGACCTTCAGGTGCTCGCACCCTGCCAACGGCGTATCAAACGGCTCCAACATGGCGTCGCGAATGGCTATATACATGCTTCCAGCTCCCTCGATAATGTGAGAATACCTACCCCGATACGGCCATGCGCCCACCCTATCCACACGACACGGTCAGGCGCATCACCCTAGTGTAGGCACTTTCACAGCGCCGGTGCAAATTGGCGGGGGGCTTTGAGGTGGATGGGTTCTTTGTCGTAAGATCGGTTGTATGTTACAGTTTTCAAGCTGCTGGGAAGCGCTAAAAGCACACGGAGGGAGCACCGTATGCATAGTTCGCATCAATTCGGTGGTGACTGG
>SKJD01000500.1 GCA_007116095.1 Candidatus Hydrogenedentota bacterium | reverse complement strand
TTAGTCCCAACTCCATTCACCGGGTGAACGGGAAGAACGTTATGAGTGTGACGGCGCAGATCAACACCGAAGACCTGGGGGCGGTCCAGCGGGACTTGCGACGCGCCATCAGCAACTTCGACATGCCCGTGGGCTATGGCGTGGACCTGGGGGATGAACTCCTGGAGCTGAGTGAGTCTTTCATGAGCTTCCTGACGACACTGTTGATGGCGCTAATACTCATCTATCTGGTCATGAGCGCCCTCTTCGAGTCCTATCTGCTGCCTCTCTCCATCCTGACCTCAGTGCCGATGGCGCTGGGTGGAGCGGTCTGGATGCTCTTCATGACTGACAGCCAGCTTGACACCATCACTTTTATCGGTTGCATCCTTATGGCGGGGATTATCGTCAACAACGGTATTGTGATCGTCGACCATATCAATAACCTGCGTAAATCCTATGGTCGTGGCCGTATGATCGAAGCCATCATCCAGGGCGGTAAAGACCGTTTTCGACCGGTTATGATGACCGCCATCACCACGATCCTCGGACTGGTGCCCCTGGCCCTGGCGACCACCGGCGGCGCCGGCACCTTTTCCGGTCTGGGACGCGCCCTGATTGGCGGTCTCACCGCCGGCACGCTGCTGACGCTCTTTGTGGTGCCCGTCTTCTATAGCCTGATCGAGGATTTCCACCACTGGCTCATCAACTTCCTCGGCAATCTGGCGCCCAGCAACCTGAAGCGGCTGGCGGGAAATAATGCGGCGGCAAGTACAGTCCAGGACACCGATGCCTCCTGAGAGCGCTAGGCTTTTCAATAAAATAAGCCGATATATTTGACACAATCCAGACTAAATTGCTATACTCTCGCTTCAAATGTCCGGCCCGTGACGTTGTGACGGCATACGCCCGTTGTTAACGCCATGCAGGGTCGTTCTCGTACTTTTTTTTGGATTGGGGCGTCGCCAAGTGGTAAGGCACCGGTTTTTGGTATCGGCATTCGTTGGTTCGAATCCAGCCGCCCCAGCCATTTTTTTTGTTCCCCCTCATCCATTCAGATGCCGGAAGGGTGTTTTTTCTTGGCCTACACAAGTGACATGAAGGTACTCAGCGGCACTGCCTCTGAATCGTTGACAGAGGGTATTTGCGCGTTTCTGGATATAGAGCCGTCCCGTTCGGTCGTGAGTGCTTTCAGTGATGGCGAGATCAAGGTGCAGATTGGTGAGAACATCCGCGGACGCGATGTTTTCCTGGTCAACAGCACCTCGCCACCCGTTAATCGGCATTTGATGGAATTGTTGATATTGATTGATGCGGCGAAACGCGCCTCGGCTGAACGGATAACTGCGGTGATACCGTATTATGGCTATGCGCGGCAAGACCGAAAGGACAAGCCCCGGGTCCCGATAGCGGCCAAGCTGGTGGCGAATCTGCTGACAGCCGCCGGCGCCGATCGGATTCTTGCGGTGGACCTGCATTGCGGTCAGATTCAGGGCTTTTTTGATATCCCGGTCGACCACCTGAATGCCAGTGTGGTCTTTGACAGCTATCTGTACGAAACCGAAGAACACAGCAATTTTGTGGTGGTGTCGCCCGATACTGGCAGCGTCGCCCGTGCGCGTGATTTTGCCAATCGGCTCGGATCGCCCTTGGCGATAGTCGATAAACGGCGTCCTTCGGACAATGTCAGCGAAGTCATGAACGTGATTGGTGATGTCAAAGGCATGCATGCGGTCCTGTTGGACGACATGATTGACACCGCCGGCACCCTGGTGAAGGCGGCGTCGGCGATCAAGGCGCAAGGCGCTTTAAGCGTACGGGCGTGTGCGACGCATCCGGTCTTCAGTGGGCCGGCGCTGGAGAACATATCCCAGTCGATATTGACCGAAGTGTTGGTCTGTGATTCCATTCCCCTGTCCCCCGAGGCGCAGGCGAATCCCAAGATAAAAGTTTTAACTCTGGCCCCGCTCATCGGGGAAGCAATACGAAGAATCCACAAGGATGAATCGGTAAGTAGCCTTTTTAAGTAAAGCGCCAACGCAATCGATTCGGAGGCAGAAAAATCATGGAAATCAGTACTTTAACCGCGCAATTCCGTGAAGGCAACGGTAAAGGCGCTTCACGTCAGCTTCGGATGCAGGAATACATCCCCGCTGTTGTTTATGGCCTCGACGGCGATGCGTTGAGCATTACCCTGCCCAAAAAAGAATTTGTCAAGTTGATTGAAGATTCTGGCGAATACGCATTGATCCAGATCGAGGTGGAAGGCAAGCCGGAACTGAATACGCCGACCATGGTTCGCGATGTACAACGTGATCCCATCAAGGACCACATTATTCATGCGGATTTCCTGCGGATTGACCTGACCAAGAAACTTATCATTTCGGTGCCGGTTAACTTGACCGGGCAGGCGAAGGGTGTGGTCGCAGGCGGTGTGATTGACCAGCAGTTGCGCGAGCTCGAAATCGAGTGTCTCGCCATAGATGTGCCGAATGAAGTCAAGGTGAACATTGCGAGCCTGGATATCGGCGATAACCTGCATGTCAGTGACATTAAGTTGTCCCGCAATATCACCCTCATCACCGACTCGGAACAGGTGCTCGCTTCCGTGCACGCGCCGCGCGCCCTGGTGGAAGAAGAAGTCGAGGAAGGTGAAGAATCGGCCGAAGTGCCTTTGGTCGGTGAAGAAGAAGACGCTGACGAATCAAACTAACGCATACAATGTGCTTGCAGGGATGGGTACAGCTTTGGCCGGCCCATCCCTTCTTTTTGTCATATGGGCCGCCGGGCGATGTCGGAAAAAGCCCCGCAATGCGTATGGAGTGAGATAGCATTTTTCGTGAAGGTGATTGCAGGACTGGGAAATCCGGGCCCCAAGTATACCTATACCCGCCACAATCTCGGCTTTAGGGCCCTGGAGGCGCTGGCGCGGACATTGCATACTGACTTTGACCGGGAAAAGCATCAGGGCCTCCTGGCGCAGGCGATGGAGGGTTCGGAGAAGCTGATGCTGGTCAAGCCGTTGACCTTCATGAACCGCAGTGGGGATTGTCTGGCGCCGTTGCTGCGCAATAAAATTTCATCGCCTGAATCTTTGCTGGTGGTTGTGGATGACATCAACCTTCCCTTGGGAAAGCTGCGATTTCGGGCCGGGGGAAGCGCTGGGGGACACAATGGCCTGAAGTCGCTGATCGAGCGGGTTGGCTGCCGTGATTTTCACCGGCTACGTATGGGGGTGGGGAGTAGCAACCCGAGTCAAGACCTGGCGGACCATGTGTTGGCCAAGTTTCACCCGGATGAACAGCCCGACGTGAACGCCATGCTGGAACTGGCCCCCGAAGCTATTCTGTGTTGGGTGCGGGATGGCATTGAGGCGGCCATGTGCCGTTACAACTAATCCTGTACGCCGCACCAGGTACGCATATTCCAGGGGAGTTGCGTATTCCGAAAGTAATTCGCTAAACTGCCCGTGTGAAAGGATTTTGCCGTGAAAGTCAAAAAACACATCATCAGCGTACTGGTTGAAAATCACTTCGGTGTGCTTGCCCGCGTGTCGGGCATGTTCAGCGCCCGGGGATTTAACATCACAAGCCTTTGTGTCGGCGAGACCGATGATCCCAGCATTTCCCGGATGACGGTCGTCGTCGGGGGAGATGACCGGGTATTGCACCAAATCATCCAGCAATTAAACAAGTTGGTGGATGTGATCGATGTTCGAGACCTCACCAACGAAACTTTTGTGGAACGTGAGCTGATCATCGTACGCGTTCAAGCCAATCGAAAAAATCGCAGCGAGGTGGTGGAGATGGCGAACATCTTCCGGGCCAAGGTGGTGGATGTCGGTGAAGACACCCTCACCGTGGAAGCGACCGGGGCCCAAGGCAAGATACAGGCCTTCATCGACATGATGCGGACTTTTGGTATCCTGGAGTTGGTGCGTACGGGTGAAATCGCCATCCCCCGCGCCACAGGCGCTGTAAATGATGCTGAAGACGGCCAGGAGGCCCAGGTCTCTTAACCGGTTGTCATTCGGCGATGCTTCCAGAAAGTTGAATGCGAAATCGCGATTTTCCGTTGTTTCCGCGGAGCATGGCAATGATTGTCATTGTCATTGTCAT
>SKJD01000209.1 GCA_007116095.1 Candidatus Hydrogenedentota bacterium | reverse complement strand
GTTTTATAATAGTATGATATTATATTCGCGTTATTTCGCGTTCATTCGCGGATAACAAACAGGAGGGGTTTTCATGTGTTTCCCGGAAAATCGATTGATTCTAATAGAACCTGCCCGTGTTGCTCGCCATCTCCGCGGGATTTATTGTGGCCACCATTGCAGTCCTCCGCGTACGGCAATTCGAGCAGAACAAAGCCATTGGCAGTTGATCCCTCAGCATCAGACCTGTACCATGCAGGGCACATGCATGGCACCACGCGAACATAATAACCATTCAATTCGCGCTCATTGATGCGCCTTCGCGGATAAATAAAAGGAACCACGAATAAACGCCAATGAACGCGAATATTTTACACAGAGCATTAACATTTACTGCATTAATAGATATATTTACTGATCGTAATGCAGTTATTATTACAAATGTTTTATAATAGTATGATATTATATTCGCGTTATTTCGCGTTCATTCGCGGATAACAAACAGGAGGGGTTTTCATGTGTTTCCCGGAAAATGGATTGATTCTAAAAGAAGAAGCCTATGCCATTGTTGGTGCGGCGATGGCGGTTGCCAACGAATTGGGTGCAGGGTTTTTGGAAGCGGTATACCAGGAAGCCTTGGAATTGGAATTAGGATTTCAATCTATTCCCTTTATTGCGCAACAGCCAATCCAGATACACTACAAGGGCAATCCACTTGTACAAAAATATATACCCGATTTTCTCTGCTATGATCATATTATTGTAGAGATAAAAGCTATACATAGATTAACAGGCATTGAAGAAGCACAACTATTAAATTATCTCAAAGCGACGCAGAAGCCGCTCGGACTCTTGCTGAACTTTGGTTCATCAAAACTGGAATGGAAACGCATGGTGTACTCTCCTTCGCTGATAAGTAAAAGAAACCACGAATAAACGCCGATGAACGCAAATTAACGAGTAAATTGTTGCAGGATGATGTAAAACTACATTCGTGTATCCCTTGGAATATATTGCCTTATTGATTGATTTAGCGCCGTTTGCTATCCTCGGATATGGACTGAGCGGTTAGTAAATTTGCAGAAAGGCCACCTTGCAAGAAGTAGGAGAGCAAAAACATGACACACGTTACAGACAAACCATTGCCCCGCCGTCGTGATTTTCTGGCGATGGCGGCGGCGGGTTGCTTGATGACGCCGATGATGGCCCGACGCGCCGGTGGCGATGAGGGCGCAGAACCGGAACGGCCAAACATTCTCTGGATAACCACCGAAGACCACAGTCCCTATCTGGGGTGTTACGGTGATCCCCTGGCCAACACGCCCCATATCGATCAGCTCGCCCGGGAGGGCCTGCGCTATACGAACGCGTTTGCAAACGCGCCCGTCTGCGCACCGACGCGCTTTACCCTGCTGACCGGAACCTATGCCGCAAGCATGGGGACCTTGCACATGCGCAGCCGCAACCCCATCCCTGACGCTATCCGTCCATACCCCGAATTGCTCCGGGAGGCCGGTTACTACTGCACCAACAACAGCAAAACCGACTACAACTACGCAACCAACGATGGATCACACTGGGACGAAAGCAGCAACCAGGCCCACTACAGAAACCGCGCCGAAGGCCAACCGTTCTTCGCCATCTTTAATTACACCATCAGCCATGAAGGACAGATTCGGGACAACAATGTGGCGCAGCGACAGGAGAACGGCATGCTGCCGCCGGAGCCCCGCATTGCGCCGGAAGACTTTCCGCTCCCGCCTTATCATCCGGACGAGCCGGAAATCCGCGAGGACTGGGTGCTTTTCTATGACCTGATGGACTTGCTGGACCAACAGGTCCACCAGCGCTTGCAGGAGCTGGAGGATAATGGTCTGGCCGAGGACACCATTGTCTTTTTCTACTCGGATCACGGCGGAATCCTGGCCCGCAGCAAGCGCTTCCTGTACGACACCGGCACCCGGGTGCCGTTGATTGTTAGGGTCCCTGAGAAGTGGCGGCATCTGGCGGAGGCGCCCCCGGGTGAAAGCACGGACCGAGTGGTCAGTTTTGTCGATTTCGCCCCGACCTTGCTCAGCCTGGCCGAGGTCCCGATACCGTCCTACATGCAGGGCAAGGCCTTTCTCGGCCCCCAGACAACGGCAGCGCCGCAATATGCTTTCCTCTATCGGGGCCGGATGGATGAGCGCTGCGATTTCTCGCGCGCCATTACCGACGGGCGCTACCGCTATGTCCGGCACTACATGCCGCAACGGATTTTCGGCCAGCACCTCAATTACCCCCACGAAGTCCAACAGAACTGGACAGCCTGGGAAGCCGCCTACCGGGCGGGACGCTGCAATGCCGTGCAGTCGGTCTTCTGGGAACCCAAACCGGTGGAAGAACTCTTTGACACCGAACTGGACCCCTGGGAAGTGATCAACCTGGCCGGGGAATCGGCCTTTGAAAGCCTGCTTAAGACCATGCGCACGGCCCTGAAAGATAAATTACTAGCCGTGCGGGACACCGGATTTATCCCGGAGAGCATGTTCAAATACCTCGCTGGAGACGAGACCATCCGCGACTACGCCCTTAGCAACGAGTACCCGATGGACCTCATCCTGCGCATTGCGGATCAGGCTACACAGAGAGACATCGCGCAGTTACCGGTGATTGAGACGGCGCTAAGGGACCGACATCCCGTGATTCGCTATTGGGGTGCGATGGGCTGCGCCTTGCAGCCGGAAAATATCGGCGCCATGAAGTCAACGCTCATGGAGATGAGTCGGGAAGATTTGCCGGCCAACCGCATCGCCGCCGCCGAAGCCCTGGCGCAGATGGACGAACAAGATCACGCCCTGGCTATGTTGCGGGAAGTTGTGTTGGATGAAGACGACGCAGCCGCCACGGAGGCCATGAATGTGCTGGACTACCTGGAAGAACGCACGGTCTTCAGCCCTGAAGAGCTGGAGCAGATAGCCGCTGATAACCAGCGTTACAACTACGCCCAGCGAATCGCGCAATATTGGCTGGACAACTTCGTGCGCGCCTGAGGCGGGTTATTGCATTCCCCAGGGGAAAAACCTTTGGGGAATGCGACCTTCCACAAAGAATTTCAGTTCAATGCGTCGGCGTCTCGATGGAGCACGCTGAAAGTCGTGTTTGCAGCGTCTACATTGCGCGTGCCGGCGATGACCCAAGTCACGACGAACTCCAGGTCGAAGAAGGTAATTTCCCCATCGAACTGCACCAGGCGCTCGATGATAAGCTCGCGTTCCAGCGAGGAGATGAGTTTGTATAGCTCCAGCCGGGCCAGGGCGCTGCGCACTTCCGGGTTCCGGATTTTGTTGGCCTCGTAGGGGATGAACTGCCGGATTGCCCCCGGGTCGGTGAGTGTACAGGTGCTGCTCTCTTCAATGTGATTGCGCAGCATATACAGCGCGAAGACGACGTCTTCCGGCTTGAAGCCTTTGCGGACCAGATAACTCCGCAGCGAAGCTTCCATGTGGGGCTTGTTGGGGTGTTGTTCCACCTCGTTCATGATGACGGCAATGATTTCACCTAACCCTTCAGATTGCTTCATGTGACCTTTCTTTTTTGCTGCGCGTCTGCGCGTTCCTTCCAAAATGTGGGTTGGGCGTGGCGACAAAGGAGATGCCTGCCGAGGGTGGACCGTGCCCCGGGCATTTCCAAGACATTTTGGCGTCGCACATACTCCCCTAATTCTAATCCGAATCAGAGCACAGGTGCAAACCGCGGTTGCCTTTTATCAGGCTATGGCGCTGCATGCGGGGAGCATGCTACCATGGGTCAAAATGATGGGGCTGCATGGGTGAATGCCGCCCCGGATAAATCACGAGGTCAACCAAGGAAGGGAATCATGAAACGCAAGCAATCATTACAGTGGGGTTTGGCGCTGTTCAGTGCGGTCGCGCTGGGTGTCGTCGGACTGCTCACCTCCCCCGCGCAGGCCGAGGGTCGAGACATCCTCAGCGATACCTGGGTGGCGGTGGACGGCTTGGGCCGCGCCGTGGCGACGCATGAGGAGGTCGGCCCGCCAAAGGACGACAAGGTAGTCGGCATCTTCTACTTCTCCTGGCTCGGTCAACACAGCACCACGGGGCCGCACAACATCCAGG
>SKJD01000061.1 GCA_007116095.1 Candidatus Hydrogenedentota bacterium | reverse complement strand
GCATGGGTAAGGCCAATATATCCACCTCCCGCTTCACCGCCATCTTTGCCGGCGGCACCATGTTCAGCCGGGTGCTCGGCCTGGCGCGTAATATTGTGCTGGCCAAATTCATCCCCAGCGCCTCGCTGGAGATGTTTCTGCTGGCCTTCAAGTTGCCGAACATGCTGCGCGACATGTTGGGAGAGGGCGCCACGAACGCCGCCTTTGTACCGGTGCTTTCTGAAGCCCGTGAAAAACAGGACGAATCGGCCTACCGCAGCCTGGTGGCGGCCTGCTTTGGGGCTATGCTACTGATCTTCCTGACGATTACGGTGTTGGCCATCCTGATTATGCCGCTGGTACCGTCATTGATAGAGCTACTCCGCCCGTTGACCGGCGCCGAGGCGAAAGACGAAGCCTATCTCCACACCACGGTCCAGCTTATGCAGTGGACTTTCCCCTACCTGATTTTTATCGGCCTGGCCGCTTTCGCCATGGCCCCGCTCTTTGTTGCCGGGCATTACAGCACGCCCTCCATGGCGCCGGCGTTGCTCAACGTGGCGTTAATTGCCTGCTGCGTCGGACTCTACCGCTATTTTGATGAGCCCGCCTGGGCGCTGATCCTGGGCGTCTGGCTGGGGGGGATCGCACAGTTGGCCGTGTTGTATCTGGCGATGCACCGCCATACGGGCGTGCTCCTGCCAAGCTTCCAGTTGCGGCATCCCGGGGTGAAGCGCGCTTTTCTCTTACTCGGGCCGATCATTGCCGGACAGGCCGCGGGGGAGGTCAACAAACTCGTGGACAGCTTCTTCGCCTACTCCGTCGAGGCGGTCTCGACACTCTTCTTCGCCAACCAGATTGTGCAATTGCCCCTGTCCATCTTCGGCATCGCGGTGTCCGTGGCTATTCTGCCAGATTTGTCCAAAGCGGCGGCGCGGGGCGATCTGGCGTATGTCGCGCAGGGCATGCGCAGCGGCTGGGTGCAATCCGCCTTTCTCATTCTGCCGGCGATGCTCGGGCTGATCGTCCTGGCCGAACCGATTGTCCGCCTGGTGTACGAGCGCGGGGAGTTCAGTCCGCAAAATACCCGGGACACCGCCACCGCGATGGCCTACTACGCCGCCGGACTCTGGGCCTTTGCCTGGGTCAAGATCAGCGTACAGGGCTTTTTCGCGCTTCAAAACACCAAGCCGCCGGTCATCGTCGCTTCCTGCTGCATGATCCTGAATATCGTGCTCAACGTGATCCTGATCGGCCCCCTGGGCTTTCGCGGCCTGGCCCTCGCCACCACCCTCTCCTTCTCCCTGAACTTTGTGATTCTTTTCCTGCTTTTGTGCCGCATCTACGGCCCGCTCTACCGCGATGCCGCGTTTTTGATCTCCCTGCTGCGCATCGTCCTTTTGACCGCCACCATGGCCGGGACGGTGTATGCCACCCGCCTATTCTTGGAGCAGTATCTGGACAGCAGTGCATTTCTTCCCAATGCCGCCCTGGTCTTCATCGGCATCGGCATCGGGGGAATCAGCTACATCGGGCTCTCCTATCTGAGTCGCAGCCCCGAGTTACATGCCTTCCTGTCGGCCCTGCGACGCCGCCGATGATGTTTTTGCCTGAAACTGAAAATCACCAATCTTCAAGTCTATGGCCACCAAACATCGTAAGCGCCGGTGATAGAGCAGCAAGTCGATAAAGAACTCCTGGCCACCCACCTCCAGCCGGTATTGGCTGCCCATAAAAGCGAAAATTCCGCCCATGGCCCGGAGAAAGTCTTCAATGCGCGTCAACAGCGCCCGTTCAAGCTCTCGTTCGCCATGCGCCTTGCCAAGCTCCAGAAAATCGAAGGTGTACTCGTCCTTGACGGCCAGCTTGGCCTGAGCGCGCAGCTCCGGGGTGAGCGTCTGATCGAAGTTGCTTTGTCCATCCCAGTTATTGGGCGGCGGCCCTGGATACCCCCCCTTCACGCCGAATACAAGCTGCGGCGTGAATGTGTTACAATTTCACTCCACTTATCAAGGGTTTCCCTCGCAGACTACACAATTGCGATCGTAATCACCGGGAAATTTGTGTACAGGGTGAGGCCGTTTTAATAACCAGGTATCGGCGTTGACCGATTCAATGTATCAGTCCATTTTTGAATGATAGCATCGTATTTTTATAGAAAGGGCAATCGGGAATGGCATGTGAGGCAACTGCGTTTGCGCGGGCCGGTTTAATCGGGAATCCGTCGGACGGATATTTCGGGAAGACCATCAGCTTTGTAATCCGTGATTTCGCGGCGAAGGTCAGTTTGTACGAGCATCCGGAGGTCGAGATTGTGCCCAGCCTGCAGGATCGCTCTCAGTATGGCTCGGTGCAGGATCTCGTGGCGGATGTGCGCTCGAATGGCTATTACGGCGGCATCCGGGTACTGAAGGCGACCATCTGCAAATTTGTCGAGTATTGTCAGGAACACGACATCGCTTTGCCGCACAAAAACTTCTCGATTCGCTACCGTTCCACGATCCCGCGCCGTCTGGGCCTGGCGGGTTCGAGTGCGCTGGTGACGGCGACGCTGCGCTGCCTGATGGAATTCTATGAAGTCGATATCCCCCAGGAAATGCAGCCCAACCTGATCCTCAGCGTGGAGACGGAAGAGCTCAACATCTCCGCCGGCTTGCAGGACCGGGTCATCCAGGTCTATGAGGGGCTGGTGTATATGGATTTCGACAAGGAATACATGGAGACCCATGGGCATGGACGTTACGAATCGCTGGACCCGGAAAGCCTGCCCAATCTCTATATCGCCTACCAGCGCGACCTTGGGGAAGGCTCGGAAACCTTTCACAACAACATCAAGGGGCGCTGGCTGAATGGCGACCCGGAAGTGGTGCAGGCGATGAAAGACTTTGCGGGATACACGGAGGAGGTCTACCAGCTCTTGAAGGCGGGACGGGGGAATGAAATCGGTCCCTGGCTGGACAAGAATTTCGATCGCCGCCGCTCGATTTTTCAGCTCGATCCCCGCAACATCGACATGGTCGAGCGCGCCCGGTCCGTAGGCGCCAGCGGCAAGTTCGCCGGCTCTGGCGGGGCCATCGTGGGCACGTTCGAGGACGACGCGATGTATGAGCGTCTGGTGGAGGTGATGCACCAGGGCGACATCGAGGTCTTCCGCCCGCGCATCGAATACTGAGTCCGCATCCCAACGAAGGAATCCCCTGCGCCATGGCCACCCTCTACGTCGTCGCCACGCCCATCGGCAACATGGAAGACATCACCCACCGCGCCGTACGCGTGTTGGGCGAGGTCACGGTGCTGGCCTGTGAAGATTCCCGGATGACGCGCAAGCTCTTCGCCCGCTACGAGATTCCCCTGCCCCGGACGATTATTGCCTACCACGAGCACAACGAGGTGCACGCCGGCAAGCGGCTGCTCGGCCTCCTGGACGACGGGGTGGACGTGGCGCTGTGCTCGGACGGCGGCTGTCCGGGCATCAGCGATCCCGGCTACCGGATACTTGACGCCTGCCATGAGGCTGGTCATTCCATCGGAGTACTGCCGGGGGCCAGTGCGGTGCACACCGCCCTACTCGCCTCCGGCCTCTCCACATCCTCCTACCTATTCAAGGGCTTCCCGCCCCGTAAATCCGGGCAGCGCCAGCGCTTTCTGGAACCGGAGAAGGACCTCCCCCACACCCTCATCTTCTTCGAATCGCCCTACCGGGTGGGCGCTTTTTTGAAGGATGCCCGCGTGGTGCTCGGCAACCGGATTGCCGCGGTTTGCATCGAACTGACCAAGCGTTTCGAGCGTGTCCACCGCGCCCCGCTTGACGAGCTTATCCCGATCTTCGCCGAGGGCAAGGTGAAGGGGGAAGTCAGCATCGTCATCGCTGGAAACCACCCGAAATTCTACGCCCCCAGCGATAACGACGAAGAATAGCCCGAAGACACGCCTTCGGGAACCA
Organism: Candidatus Hydrogenedentota bacterium; assembly: GCA_007116095.1. GTDB lineage: Bacteria > Hydrogenedentota > Hydrogenedentia > Hydrogenedentales > SCBR16-9 > SCBR16-9. The sequence continues at coordinate 177 of SKJD01000061.1, read as the reverse complement.
GTCCGAAGAAAATCACCGAGCCTATCATCTAAAAGTATCCATGCAATGATGCTACGATAAGCCTTGCGTATGGATTTTTCTATCCCTGTTGGTGTCACTTCGGGATTTGCAAAAGAACCCACGCGGCCGACCTGGCCACAGCCTGCATTGCAAGTTACAGTTTTTTGGGGTGATTTC
>SKJD01000022.1 GCA_007116095.1 Candidatus Hydrogenedentota bacterium | reverse complement strand
CTCAGAACTTCAGTTGGTCGCTGAGGCTGCCGGTGCTTTCGGCGATTTTTTCGGTGCCCGCGACGATCTTGCTGGTGTTATCGGCGATGCGGAAGACGACGATAATCATCTCGCACCAGATTCGGGCGAGGAGGACGTAGACTAAAAATACGATGGGTCCGATGATGAGCCCGAGAATACCTTTAGCGGCGCCTTCGCTGAAGCCCCCGATGATAATCGCCAGGGCGAACAAGCCCGAAAAGAGAATCCCGATAACGTAGAGCACCTTGATGACACGGGTGGTGACGAATTCCGTAAAGGACAGATCGAAGATCGTTGCAAGTCCGCCTTTCTCAGCCATGACAGTCTCCTTGTGATGCGGGCGCCCTGGCGAAATTGCAGGTCTCCCGATTTTTATTTATAACCGTAAATCGCGTATCATAAGCGGTTAGCACATAGAACTCACCGCCCATCGGGGTACGCCATACCCCGCCTGCCTGAGAACCGTTCGGTGGCTTTTGACGCTCCAATTACACGCCGCGCCCCGGCTCCTGAAGCAAATTGCATACTAACAGGCAGGCCCGGAAAAGGCAAACAACCGATGCCATGCCGGGCATGGGTGTCGTAATGAGTATCTTGCGCCCTTCTGATCGGGTCATTATTGGGCATTTTCAACGTGAAGGCGATGTTCCTTCCCACATAGCCCCATCGCAGATGGGCCGTTGAAACTAATCCCGCTTGTACACTGCACGGAATCGTAATTTTGGATGACATGCTGACATACCAGGTAGCCGCCGCCCAGACCGGGGATACCGCGGCTTTCCGCGCGATTGTCTCCCGCTTTGAGGCCTATGCCCACAGCCGGGCCTACGCTATTCTGGGAGACGCGCATCTCGCGGAAGACGCCGTGCAGGAAGCTTTCCTGGAGGCCTGTCTCAAGCTGCATCAGTTGCGTGAACCGGCGGCGTTTCCCGGGTGGTTCCGGCGGATAGTCTTCAAGCACTGCGATCGCCTGACCCGAGGCAAAAGAGTCCGCACGGTTTCGATGGAAACGGTTCGGGAGGCGGTTGAGGCGCAGTCGATGGACGAAGCGCCGGATTCGACGCCACAGGACACCCTGCTGGACAGCGGAATTTCGCCGGACATGTTGCTGGCGGCCCTGGAGACCTTGCCGACGCATGAGCGGAGTCTGGTGGAGCGATTCTATCTGGAGGGTATCCCGCAGCTAGACCTGGCCAACGAGTCCGGGTTGCCGTTGACGACGATCAAAAAGCGGCTCTACAGCGCCCGTCAGCGCCTGAAGCGCCAATTACAGCCCTGGATGGCGTCCGAAGCGGCGGAAGAGCTGGAGAGCGCCGTTGCTTTCTCGCCGTTGGTGCAGCTTTTCATGGCCGCCTGGAATGGTTTCCCGAGCAAGGTGGAGGCGCTGCTCCAGGTGCACCCGATGTTGGCTTCAGCGGAAAATGAAGACGGGATGGATGTCCTGCTCTACGCTGCCCACGCCGCCCACCATTCCGGACAGCCCAAGGTGGTGGAGGTGCTGTTACGCCGGAATGCGCCGATGAATGTCTTCACGGCCGCGGCCCTGGGCAAGGTGAATCTGCTCGGGCATGCCTTGCGAAGAACACCGCAACGTTTGTATCAGGCTGGCCCCTGGGGACGCACGGTCCTGCATTGGGCGGCCTGTGGTGGGCATGTGGCTTTACTGAAATTTTTGCTAGAGCAGGGCGCCGAACTAGAGGCCCGGGATCACTGGGGTTGCACGGCCTTGCATATGGCGGTGGACTTCGGTCATGGCGCGGCGGTGGAACTCTTGCTACGGGCCGGGGCTTCGCCGCTGGTGGCGATGCGGAACGGAAAGCAGGCGCTGCACCTGGCCTCCGCGCAGCATCCCCAACTGCTGAAGCTGTTGCTGGCCCACGGCGCCCGGATGGACCTCCATGCCGCGGCGGCCCTGGGCCGGAGCCATGAAGCTTTCCAGCGCCTGCAACGTCATCCGGAAGCGGTGGAGGCGCGTCTGCCCCTGGGCGCCACGCCGTTGCATCTGGCGGCGGAGCGTGGTAACTCCGACATGGCGGCTTTGCTGCTCGAGCACGGGGCGCATCTGGACGCCGTCTCGGCGGCGGAGTTGGGCTGGCTGGATCAGCTTGACGCCCTGGTCGGCGCGGAGCCTGCGCGGATCAACGAACACGCCGGCTCCTTCGGATTCACCCCCTTGCACTGCGCCTCGGTGCGGGGTCAGGACACCCTGGTGCGCTGGCTGCTCATTCGCGGCGCCGAGGTGGACCGTACGGACCGGATGTTCATCAAGACCCCCCTGGCCGAGGCGCTCTATTTCGGGCACGAATCGATCGCGGGGCTGCTGCATACCTACAGCCACGCCCTGTTACAACGCAAGGCATCGGCCTGAAGCGCGCCCCTGGAATTAAGTCATTCCACGGGACTATATAAACCAACACAGCAATTAAACCAATGGACAGCTTAAAGGAGCGTATACAATGGCAGTAGCCGAGAATGTGAAATACCACGACATGGAGCTTAATTCCAGCTTACCCTACAAAGTGGCGGACATCAGCCTTGCCGAGTGGGGCCGTAAAGAAATTGATATGGCCGAGAAGGAAATGCCCGGCCTGATGGCTATCCGCGAGCGCTACGCGAAGGACAAGCCGCTGAAGGGCGCACGCATCATGGGCTCACTGCACATGACCATCCAGACCGCCGTCCTGATCGAGACGTTGACGGCGCTGGGCGCGGAAGTGCGCTGGGCAAGCTGCAACATCTACTCGACCCAGGACCATGCCGCGGCGGCGATTGCCGAGACGGGCGTGCCGGTCTTCGCCTGGAAGGGCGAGACCCTGGAAGAGTACTGGTGGTGCACCTACCAGGCGATGAACTTCTCCGATGGCCAGCATCCGAACATGATCGTTGACGACGGCGGCGACGCCACGTTGCTGATCCACCGGGGCTTTGAGATGGAGGATACCTTCAGCGCCAAAGGGAAGCTGCCGGAAATCTGCCGCGACAACGCCGAGGTCGTCTGTGTCGACACCCTGCTGCACGCCGTGCATGGGGTGGATCCCCAGCACTGGCACGAGGTGGTCAAGGGCTGGATTGGCGTGTCGGAAGAGACGACCACGGGCGTGCACCGGCTCTACCACATGATGAAGGAAGGCAAGCTCTACACCCGCGCGATGAATGTGAATGACTCCGTGACGAAGTCGAAGTTCGACAATCTCTACGGCTGCCGCGAGTCACTCGCCGACGGCATCAAGCGCGCTACGGATATCATGATTGCGGGCAAGGTAGTCGTGATTGCGGGTTATGGCGATGTGGGCAAGGGCTGCGCCGACGCGATGAAGGGCCTGGGCGCCCGCGTGATTGTGACCGAGATCGACCCGATCTGCGCCTTGCAGGCCTGCATGGAAGGCTATGAAGTCACCACGATGGAAGAGGCCGCGTCGCAGGGCGACATCTTCGTCACTACGACCGGCTGCTGCGATGTCATCCGCGTCGAGCACATGGAGCAGATGAAGGACGAAGCGATCCTCTGCAACATCGGCCACTTCGACTCGGAGATTGAAGTCGTCAAGCTGGAAGAGTATTCGGGCATCCAGGAGATTAACATCAAGCCGCAGGTGGACAAGTTTGTGTTCCCGAACGGCAAGTCCATCATCTTGCTGGCCAAAGGCCGCCTGGTGAACCTGGGCTGCGCCACCGGGCATCCCTCTTTCGTGATGTCCAACTCCTTCGCCAACCAGACCCTGGCGCAGATCGCGCTCTACACCGAGCCGGATGACTACGAAATCGGCAAGGTCTATGTGCTGCCGAAGCTACTGGACGAAGAAGTCGCGCGCCTGCACCTGGGCAAGCTTGGGGCCAAGCTCGACAAGCTGACCGAAACCCAGGCCAGCTACCTGGGCATTACCCCCGAAGGCCCCTACAAGCCGGAAACCTACCGCTACTAAGCCCCGGCGACTATCCCGTTATAGATAACACACGCCCCGGTCTTGCGACATCCCGCAGGGCCGGGGCGTTTGCTTTACTGGGCGTCGTTGTGTGCATTGCCGAGTTGTTGGTCGAACCAGTCGACGAGCGGGGTGATGTCGTCGCGAATGCCGGACCAGGGGTG
>SKJD01000425.1 GCA_007116095.1 Candidatus Hydrogenedentota bacterium | reverse complement strand
CGCCTACGACGGCACCGCCCACGCCAAACAGGCGCTCAAGGTCTCCGCCATGGTGTCGGTCGAATGGAAAGTGCCGTTTCACCTGCTCGTGGTCGGCGAAGAAGAAGACCGTCCAGTGCTCGACGAGGCCAAGAACTACTTGCAGTCCTACGACGGCCTGGAAGTGACCTATGAGTTGCGGCAAGGCGACCCCGGCGAACAGATCGTGGCCTACGCTGAAGAAGTCAGCGCGGACCTGCTTGTACTCGGCGCCTATGGACACACCAAAGTGCGCGAGCTGGTGCTGGGCAGCACCTGCAACTACGTCATCAACCACGTCGGCTGCCCGGTCTTGATGGCGCATTAAAAAAAGCGTTGTGGACCCGGTGGACATTGTGGACTGGGTGGACGGTTTTGTATTCAGACATGGCAAGGTGTCCACTTAGTCCACACGGTCCACAAAGTCCACAAAGGACGCAAAGTGAACTTTGCTACTCCAAATGAGCAAAGCAAGCTTTGCTACTCCTCCGATTTCAGGAAAACATAACGTATGGCGAAAAAAGAAAAAGTATCAATACTCCGGGAAGAGCAGTTTGAGGAAGTGGAGTCGGCGTTGACCGACGCGATTGCCAATCTGGAAGCCACGAATGAACGCATTGCCGCCCTCTTGAATTCGGATACCCACGAGCTGCCGGATATCATCGACGAGCACCTGGAGGATAACGCCACGGACGCCCCGGCGGACGCCCCGGCGGATACGTCTGCGGAGCCTGCCGAAGAGGACACGGAAGCCAGGGCGACGTCTGACGACGATGCGCCCTCCGGCTGAGTCGTTGCTGAACATGAACCCCAATGAGCCCCTACGCATATTCATCCTGGACGCCCATTCCCGTGGAGGCGGGCAGGTCAGCTATGTCACGCGCTTGGCGGTGCGGCTGACGGCGATGGGGCACCACGTAACGATTGGCTGTCGTCCGGGCAGTGTGCTGGTGCAGGCGGCGGAAGAGGCCGGCGCGGACTGTCTGGACGTGTTTCGCTTTGTGCGGGGATTGCGACTCCGGGGCTGGCTCCATGACCTGCGCCAGTTAAAGCGCTTCCTGCAAAGCTTTCAGCCGGACATCATCCACGTCAACGGCTCCCAAGATCACTGGATCGCCGCGCTCTGCAACCGCTGGATGGGCATGCCCCACACGCTGCTGCGGAGCCGCCACAATACCTACCGCGTAAAGAACAGCCTGCCAAACCGCCTGCTCAATCGCCGCTGGACGCAGTACCAGATCGTTGTCTGTGAGGCCGTGCGCCAGACCCTGGCCGCACAACCCATCTTCAACGCCGACGCCCTCTGCACCATCCACAACGGGGTGGACGCCGAGCGCTTCCAGCCCAACCCGGAGGCCCGGGAACGTATCCGCGGCACACTGGGCTATACGGAGGCGCACACGGTCTGCGGCATCGTCGGGCGCCTGGTCAAGGCGAAGGGGCATACCTACCTCTTGCAGGCGGCGGCCCAATTGCATGACCGCTACCCCAACCTGCGGCTCCTCTTTGTGGGCGAAGGCGTCTTGCGGGACGCCTTGGAACAAGAGGCGGCGACACTGGGCGTGGGGGAGATCACCCACTTCGCCGGTTTCCAAAACGACATGCCGGACTGGGTCCAGGCCTTTGACATCGGCGTCCAGCCCTCCATCGACTGCGACACTTCGTCGTTCAGCCTGAAGGAACTGATGGCGGCGGGGAAGCCGGTGATTGCCTCGGACTACGGCGGCCTGCGGGAAATCCTGGACGACGGGGTGGAGGGCTATATCGTGCCCGCCGGAACCGTCACGCCCCTGGCCGAGGCCCTGGAAAAGCTGCTACAAGCGCCGGAACGCTGTCCCGAGATGGGGGCGTCGGGACGTGCGCGGGTCTTGCGCGCCTTTACCCTGGAACATTTTGCGGAGGCCACGGTTCAGGCCTACCACGACGCCATGGCGGTGCACCGTGAATCTGCTGCACCTTGACGAACAGCGCGGCTGGCGTGGGGGAGAGCAGCAGGCCTGTTACCTGATTCAGGGCTTGCTGGAAGCGGGGCACGCCGTGCATGTGGCGGGCCGCCCGGAGAGCGCCTTTTTGGATCGCTGCGCCGACATGCCCGTGGCGGGCGTGCTGCCGTTGCCCTTCTGGAATGAAGGGGACATGTACACCGCTGGCCGGCTGGCCTGCTATGTCCGTCGCCACAACATCGACCTCCTGCACGCGCACACCAGCCACACGCATACCCTCGCCTGTCTGGCGCAACGCCTGGCGCGGCGGGGCAAGGTGGTGGTCTCGCGCCGGGTGGATTTTCCGCCGAAGCCGGGCCGCTTTAATCGCTGGAAATACCACGCGCCGGACCGTATCATAGCGATATCGGGCTGTATCCGGGATATTCTGCGCGCCTACGGGCTGCCCGAAGCCAAACTGCGTCTGGCGCGGAGCGGCATTGATCCCGAGCGCTTCGAACACGCAACGCCGGGCGCCCTGAGTGACTTCCTGCCCGAAGCTAAACAGGAAGGTCCTCTCCTGGGCAATGTCGCGGCGCTCGCACCGCACAAGGATCAGGCGACGCTGATAGCGGCCATGCCAACGGTGTTGAAGGTCTATCCCGAAGCCCGCTTGCTCATCGCCGGGGAAGGCAAGCTGCGGCCGGCGTTGGAGGCGCAAATCGCCGCCCTGGGCTTGCAGGATAGGGTGCATCTACTGGGCTTTGTCCACGATATCCCACGCTTCCTGAAGACCCTGGACTGCTTCGTGCTCTCCAGCAAGGAAGAAGGCCTGGGAACAAGTGTCCTGGACGCCATCGCCTGCCGGACGCCGGTGGTCGCGACGGCAGCCGGGGGGATTCCGGAGATGATCCGCGATGGGGAGACCGGCCTGCTGACACCGGTAGGAGACGCACAGGCCCTGGCGGAGGCGCTGTTGGCGACACTGGCGGACCCGGATGCGGCGGCGCGGCGTTGCGAGGCCGCCCATGCCTGGATGCAGGCGGAGTTCACCGTGGCGCGGATGGTGGCCGGAAATTTGGCCGTGTACAACGAGCTGATGGAAAGTGAGTCATGACCCAAGACGATGCCCAGAACCCGACCGACCTGGCCCCGGGAAAAATCACCGTGCTGACCCTCGTGCCCAATGCCGCGGATCGCATCCTGCGTTGTCTGGAGAGCGTGCAATGGGCGGACGAGATTTTTTGCGTGGTCGACCCGAACAGCATGGACGGCTCGGCGGAGATAGCCGAGGAACTGGCGACGATGGTCGCGTCGCATCCCTACGAGAATGCCGCAGCGCAACGCAACTGGGCCCTGCCGCAGATTACGACCGAATGGACCCTGGTGCTGGATGCGGACGAATGGATTTCATCGGCGCTCAGTGCGCGCATTCAAGACATCATTGACACCGAGGAGGGCCCCGACGGCTACCAGATCAAGCGGCTCTCCTACTTCTTCGGCAAGCTCATCCAGCACTGCGGCTGGCATCGCGACTACAACCTCCGGCTCTTCCGCACGGCCAAAGGGCGCTACCTGCCCCGCCGGGTGCATTCCAAGGTGGTGGTGGCGGGGGAGTATGTCGAGAAGATTGACGAGGTCATGTACCACGACACCTTCCGGACCTTTGAAGAATACTTCAGCACCTTCCAGCGCTTCACCTCCTGGGGCGCCCAGGACCTCTTCGAGCGGGGCAAGCGCTGCCGCTGGAGCGACCTGACCCTGCGCCCGCTGCTGCGCTTCTTCAAGATGTATGTCCTGCGCCGTGGCTTTCTCGATGGCCGCCACGGCCTCGTACTCTGTGGCCTCGCCGCCTTCTCCGTGTTCACCAAATACGCCAAAGTCTGGAACCTCACCCGCGAGGCCGCCGAAAAACCGGGGATGGAATAACCCCAATTCGTCATGCCTGCGCAGGCAGGCATCCAGAGCATTGATGTAAGCGCATGCCTATACACCAACACGATATCTCTCCGCGTCATTGTTTCTTTGCGTAAAAATCTTCCGTTTTCTTGCTGCGACCCATTCAGGGTCGACCGTAGGGGGGCGGTCTATACCCGGGGTGGCGGTCTGCGGGCGTTCCGCCCTACGGCCTTACCCCGCGCTACAAGCTGTGACCGCTTCGCGGTCGGGTGGTTGTATGTCCTT
>SKJD01000045.1 GCA_007116095.1 Candidatus Hydrogenedentota bacterium | reverse complement strand
GGCGTCTTGCCATGGACCTCGGCGGCCACTTCGTCCGCGTAGACCTCGAAGAATACGAGCTCTTGCGGTGTTTCCTCACTGCGGTGGCAGATATACGCCAAGGCGCCGGGTTCTTCCTGTTGCACCGCTTCCACCATGGTTTCCGCGGCCGCCATCGCTTCTTCTTCCTTGCCTTGCACCATCTTCACTCTTGCAGTAAAAGTAATCATAAGTCGTATCTCCCTCCGGCGTTACCGGATTGTGTTCCCTATTTCAGGCATTGGCGCGCATGACCCGGGGACATACCCCTGCCTATGATCTGCGCGTAAGAAGTAATTGCAGGTTATTCTGTGGATGCAATCAAACGCGACAGGCGCTGTTCGCATTCCATGGTCGCCCGCATGGTGTGGTAATTGATTTTCCAGGCGTGCCCCATGTAGTCCCAGAGCAGCTTGTTGTTTTCGTCAAAGAGCGGATACCACTCGCCAACCTTGTGGTTGATTACATAATTCATCACAAAACGGTGGACATTCTCATAGGCGTCCAGGTAGCGGGATTCACCGAATACTTCGTGGGCGTCCAGCATAGCCACCATTGTTTCGGCCTGCTGCCAGAATTCCTTGTTGCGTTCACGGGCCAGACCCTGGTGGGGACCTTCACAGTAGATGCCGCCCCGCTCCCAGTCGATACCGTAGTCCAGCGCGTGATCATACAACTTTTTGAGGGTGGGTTTGTAGGCTTCCAGGTCCAGATTCAGGATATGCACCGCATGCCGCAGCAGCCAGCCCAGCTCGACATTGTGGCCATAACTGGTGTTGTCCAGCGGGCGGCCTTCGTCTTCCTCGACATCCCGATCCGAGCCCCAGACATTCTTGAAGATGATGGCGCGTAGTGGGGTCCAGTCCAGGGCGAACTGGGCGATGCCTGTGCCATATTCCGGGTGCAGCATGTGATCTTGAATAAGATCGATCATGTAGATGGTGTCGTCTTTATAGCGTGATTCCCCGGAAGCCTCATACAGGTTTGTGAAGGCCTCCATCAGGTGCATGTGCACATCAAGCGACTTACGGTCGCCACCATAGACGCCTGGGGCCTTGCGCCGCCAGTCTTCTTCCATGAACTCGAAAAAACCGCCGTGTTCGCCGTCTGCCGCGAGTGTGGTTATGCTTTTGTAGGTCTCCTCCGCCATCTCCAATCCCCGGGGATCACCCGAGGCCATCGTGTACTCGCTCAGGGCGTAAATCGCGAAGGAATGACCGTAAATGAGCTTGCTGCGGTTGACCGGCGTGCCATCCTGGGCGCAGGTCCAGAACCAGCCCGTATGCTCCTCGTCCCAGAAATGTTTCAGGAGAAACTCCACCCCTTGTTGGGCATGTTCCAGGAAGCGCCCCTGTCCGAAATGGCGTCTATGGGCCGATGAACAGGTATAAATCATGCGGGTCTGACAGACCAGGGTCTTGAGGGTTTCCCCCGTGGGACGTCCCTTGCTGTCCAGATAGGTTAAAAAACCGCCATATTCCTTGTCCACGCCGCGATCCATCCAGAAAGGCAGCAGCTCATTGAAGAGGTGATCCTGTACTTCCTTGACGGCGGCGATATAACGTTCTTTTAATGACATAATTCCTCCCTTGTCCAAGGTGGGTGTTGACCCATAATGCTCCCCTTTTTCACTCCGATTCTTCTCCGGCGGTTTCACTTATATAGGCCATGATTTTGTCCCAGTACGCGAAGGCCACCCACAGAATGAAAGGGATAATCATAAAAAATTCAGCCAGGGCAGTGGGAATCTCCGGCGATTCCTGAATAGACTGCGCGAAGCGCAATGCCAGCACCAGATACATCAGGTGTCCCAGCATTATAATCAGCGAGCCATAAAGTATCACACGGGCGCGTCGCCACAGTCCCAAACCGCCTGTGGCCAGAATCAGGGCCAGATAGGTCGGATAGTTCTTCGTCAGCATGGACAGCGGCATCATCAGGCGCTGATCAAAGGAGAGCATGGTGTCAATGTTCAGCCAGCCCTGGGGATGAACACTGTATTCGGAAAAGTCCATGCCGAAGATGCCGTTCAGGCTCTTCAGGGCCAGCCAGCCCAGGCCATGTCCGTAATAGGGAATGAGCCACCACCAGAGCACAAAGGCGACGATTAGCCAGAGTATAAATTTCAGGCCGAAGAACAGTATACCCCGTATGCGCAGCGTCTCTTCCATTATTGCTGTTTTCCTGGTTTTGCTGGACCCCGGCGCACGATCAGCTCAACCCACAGGAGCCAGCTCACAATGACAAATATGATGTATACCGTTTGCCAGATGTATTCGTGGGTGAAATCGAACCACTCCCGGCTGTGATCCACCGCGCCGATGAAGGCCAATACGGCCAGTCGGAAGACATTGACGGCGTACATGACGGGCAGCCCGAGCAAAACTCCCAGCAAACGCTTCCACCAGCGCGTCGGGAAAGCTATCACTGCGGCGAAGAAGATCGCCATGATCTCGATGGCGCCGCATTCCGGAATCACGACAAAGGTGAACTCGTCGCCCCGGAGGCGCTTACGACCTTCGTCGGCGCCTGCCACCGTCTGCTGTGCTTCCCGTAATTCCCGCATCCTTTCCTGGGCTGCCTGTCCGGCTTCACTTTCGGGCCAAGCGGAATCCGCGGTGCTTTCCGTGCGGATGGTCGCTTCCAGGTCGCGGATTTGCCGGTAAATGCCCGATTGCCACACGAAAGAGACCCGCGGGCCTTGCTGACCGCCTCCTTCTAGTCGGGCTTCCTGCGCCCGGTGAGCCCAGTTTTCCCAGGGGCTCAATTGGGTCGCCGACATCGCCTCAATTTCGTCTGCCGTGGCTTCCTCCCGACCCTCGCGCCAGGCCTGGCGTTGTGCGCGAATTTCCTGGGCGGCGCTGCCCTCCGGCCTGCCCTCCTCCAGTGTCGCCCTTTCCCCGATTAGATCCAAGGCGATGGTGGTGTGCTTGGCCACCTGCAACAGGTACCAGTCATTCGCAGGCGTCGGCACGGCAAAACGGTATCCGATTAGGAGGGTAAGCACCGTAACGATGAATATAATGACAAATGAATAGGCTTTCTTGTTGGACTTTTTGCCGCCAGTGCTTTTTTTGTCCGGGTTGTCAGATTCCGATTCTGGTTTCGAATCGGGGTCTGATATTTCCCGGGTTGCCGTTTTGCCGGTAGTTTCCGACGGAGACTGTTCGTTGTCCGGCGCTGAACTCATCTGAATAGATTTCCCTTCTACGTATGAAAAATACGGAGTATGCACCCCGGTGTCGTGTTTGCCAAGTAAGTGCTTCAATAACTGATTAAGGCCAGGAGCAATATGAGGATGCCGCAGCCAAATTTTGCGGCAATGCCCCCCATTTTGCCCATTCCCGCTCCAAAACCCGTCCAGGCCGCATCTTTAAGCGCCTTCTTATGGCGAATGAGCTCGTAGAGCGAGGCCCCCGCGAAGGCTCCGGCGGCGCCCCCGGCGAGGGTGCCCACAATCGGGAAGACCGGCGTGCCCAGGATAGCGCCCACAATACAGCCTACCAGGGCCATCACCATGGCTCCCTTGCTGCCGCCGAAGCGACGCGCGCCATAGCCCGCCAAGGCCGTCTCCAGGACCTCGCCCATGACACAGAGCAGGAACATGATCACCAGGGACCAGGGGCCGAAGTGGATAAAGTCTGTCAAGAGCCAGGCCGTCATGATGGCCAGCAAGATCAGCCAATTGCCGAACAGGCCTAGCATATTCAAGGCCAACCCGACTATGATGGTCAGAAAGAATGCCGTCCAGCCGATAATCGCCAGCGCTGTGCCCAATCTGTAACTCCTGTTATTTTCGTCAACCCTGCCAAGATGGCAAGAACCGCCATTATACCAAAGACCAGGCGGCTACGCCCTTCGGATGGAAGCGAAACACCATGACAACCTTGGCCATCGTCCTCATTCTTCTATCTGCCGTGCTGCATGCCGGCTGGAATCTCCTCAGCAAACACTCGCATCCATCAACCGCATTCTTTTTCTGGGCGACGCTCTTTGGCGTACTGGCCTGCTCCCCATACCTGCTCTGGGAGCTTACACTGTCCCGAGGTGTCCTGCAAAGCGTTGGCGCCCTGCTGCTCATGACCGGGTTCAGTATGGCGCTTTACTACGCCG
>SKJD01000099.1 GCA_007116095.1 Candidatus Hydrogenedentota bacterium | reverse complement strand
CAATTTTCGGTCGGGGTGTGGCCTAGTCCGGTTAAGGCGCTTGACTGGGGGTCAAGAGAGCGGAGGTTCGAATCCTCTCACCCCGACCATTTATAACTCATCGAATCCCAATGACTTATGAGATTACCTGCCGTCAGATGCAGTGCGATGTAAACCGTCAACTTTCGGGTATGATACCCGAAAATGGCAAAGGATTCGCGCTGATAGGACAAAAACACCCCTCAAGCCTGGCTGAATAATATAGCATCCGAGTAACTGCTCACAGCTATCCTTCTGTCGTTCCCTCCCCAATATGCTCCTCATGGGCAAGCAATAGCCGGGCACGGCCTATGTGTGAAACCCGTTGATGCCCAATGAGGAACGTCGCTGCCTGGTCGCCCGATCATGAAAGACTCGGCGGCCACAGCGATTCGCCCAAACAAAATTTGCATCCAAACACCTTGCGCGAAAAGTTGTGTCCAAAGTTGTGTCTGGTATACAGTCGTAAAAAGCGCAGTTTTAGGGGCAAGCCTCCGATATGACTGGGGGGTATATACTTGGAAAGGGGTGAACAGTGATGAATCAAAGCAGAAGGACTTTTCTCCGGGACTCAGCGGTGTGTCTGGCGGTGGGGGTGCTGGCCGTGGCGACTTCACGGGGCGCCGCTCGAAAGGGCTTTGCGCAATCGCATGACCGGCCCAATGTACTCTTAATTCTCACGGATGACCAGGGGTACCATGACTTGAGCTGTCAGGGGGCGGAAGATTTTGCGACGCCCCATATCGATGCACTGGCGGCCTCCGGCGTACGCTTCACGGCAGGCTATGTGACGGCTCCTCAATGCGGCCCCTCCCGTGCTGGTTTGTTAACGGGCATGCACCAGAGTCGATTTGGTTGCACGGACAACAACAATGATTTTGGGTTGCCGCCTGCAGACGTGGTGCAAGTGCTTCCCGAGCAGTTGAAATCGCTGGGCTATACCACGGGCATGGTTGGTAAATGGCACGTCGGTTTTTTGGAGGACGAGCAGGACGGGCACGCCACGCGGCCGGGGCACCATCCCTGGGAACGGGGCTTCGACTATGTGCTGAAGCATCACGGGGGCATGTCCCATTTCTTTCCCTACCGGGATGACGGCTGGAAGTGGATGACCGACCGCAAGCGTGAACCCCGGCTGCGGCGTAAACTTGAGCAGGAAGCAACACCGACCTACCTGGAAGATTTGCCGGAGGATACCTACCTGACGGACATCTTCTCCGATGATGCCGCGGATTTTATCAAACGTCACGGGGACGACGCTGCGCCGTGGTTTCTCTTTCTCTCCTATAACGCCCCGCACACCCCTATCATGGCGCCCAAAGACAAAATGGACAAGTATGCCCATATCGAAGACGGCCGACGACGGACGCTCGCCGCGATGATGGATTCGCTGGATGATGGCGTCGGGAAAGTCCTGGATGCGTTACAGGAGACTGGGCAGCGAGATAATACCCTCGTCTGGTTCTTGAGCGACAATGGCGCGGTCCAACTGGATGCGCATAACTGGAACGGCTCTCGCAACGATCCCTTCTCCGGCGCCAAAGGTGACGTTGTCGAAGGTGGTATCCGCGTCCCCTTCATGGTCAGTTGGCCCGGAACCATTCCCGAAGGGCAAGTGGTCGATAACCCGGTCATTTCGCTGGATATCCTGCCGACCTCGCTGGCGGCGGCCGGTGGGCCAGAAGCCGATCCTATCCACGATGGCAACAATTTGCTTCCCTGGCTCAAGGGGGAGGCCGAATGCCCCAATGACGTCCTATACTGGACCTGGCGCCGCAACTTTAACGCGGTGCGCGTCGGCGACCTCAAGGAAATACGCAATGGCAAACCCGTCACGGCGATTGACGGCACTGAGATTCCCGCACACAACTTTGTCGACCTGGCAAGCAATCCCGCCGAACTCGCTGGCGAACACGCCCTGCAAAGCGCGGAAAAGCGGCAGATGCTCTCCAGGAAGCTGGACGCCTGGCTGCAAACGGTTCGCGAGGATGCCCAAAAACTTACGCCCGGCTCGGGGAGCTGATTGAAGGACAACAGGCTATCGGACCCACGCCATCCGCGCTGCGGTGGGTCCTAAAATTGGGGTGTAGTATCTGCCATTACCGCTGAAATCGATTCGTTACGTGGAGTAGCGAAATTTCGTTCGCTCTTCGTGCGTAAGCACGAATAAAAATCAGGGTATTGCCCAGTTTGCCAACAGTTACGACTCAAAACGGCGCTCCACACCGTCATTCCTGCGCAGGGATGACGTGAGTGGGAAAGCCCACCCACGCGGGCGAACACCAGGTTCGCCCCTACGCTTCGTTATGAATTGACATGATCAGTAATATCAGAACTACACCCATATTACCGGTGAAGTAGACTTGTTATGTGGAGTCGCAAATATTACCTTGTGACTCTTGACAGCCTTGTGGAAGATTGTGACGCCAAATACCAAGTTCACTGGCCCGGCAATTACATCGTTACACCCATTTTTTCAGTCTTGCTTTGTATTTTCTTCGGCTTCTTCTTCGTGTTGCTGATCGTCCGACGCTGTGTTGGTTTTTTCCGCTTCATCTTCGGTCTCTTCTGTTTCTGTCTCCTCTGTTGGTTCCGCCTTGTCAGCCTCGTCCGTCTCCACCTCTTCCACATCCGGCGCATTGCTTTCCTGCATCGATGTTTCGCCCTCAACCGGGAAGGCCTTGACGTCGATGGGGTCCTGGTCTTCCGGTTTGGTGGGGGCGGCGTCGGGTCGGCGCTTGAAGGCTTCCCGCAGCAGTTCGATGGTGAAGCCCTTCACGATCCGGTCGGTGGCGAAGTGGTGCAGGGCGACGTTCAGGACGGCGCGCGCGGTCTGTGCGAGCAGGACGGTGACGCCAAAGTACAGGAGCATGATCAGCCCGATGGCGTGGTTGAAGTTCCACTCGGAGAATTGGATCAAGATTCCGGCAAGCAGAATGGGAGTGTTCAGTAGTAAGAGGAGCCAGAACAGCCCGAAGCGGGGTTGCAGATTTTCGCCCCAGGTATTCCGCATCAGTTCCTTGGAACGCCTGAAAGCCGAGAAAACATTGCGCCGCTCGACGACCATCACCGGCAGGACAAAATAGGTGAGGGTCGACCAGGAGGCTCCGAACCAGTTGCGTAGAATCTTCGAGCAACGCCGTTCCTGGTCCATGAGGGTGAAGAGCAGTCCGACGGTAGAAGAAATCAGCGCCCAGGGCACGATACCAAAAATTCGGCTGAGCGCGGCGACTATGCCCTGTTTATAGGTGGTGTCCTCGCCCTGCATCGTGCGATCGGCGCAAGCGACCAGGGCCGCATTCATTACCATAGTAATGACCGACAGGCCAAGGTAGGCGAGCAGCACCGTCATGTAGTAGCCCCAGTTGACATATTGCACGCCCAAGTCGTTGAAGCGGGTGTTGATAAACAGCTTCATTTTGTCCGGGCCAACGGCGATATAAAACAGCCCAACGGTGACAAGTATAAAAATGGCGGAGGTCAGGGGGAAATAGAGCAGGGACTTGTCGCGCAGGACATAGCGAATGCTGCTCAGGCTCAGTCGCCAGCCTACCAGTATGCGGCTCATTAGGGACATTTATGGATTCCTCCAGGGTTATGGATGGTATGATCGGTATTGTTGTACCGCTTTTCAGGATACGTTTACAACGTGTGACTTTGCAAACCGGTGGAGAGGCTTCGCGTGACACAAGAAGAACCAAAACTCGAGGTTCAGGGCATTCGGGTGGACCTCCCGTCATTGCTGGGCATACGCCATTACTGCGATCCAGCGTTGTGTCGCGAGGGTCCGTGCTGCTGTCATGAGTACGAAGTGGCCTTTCCGTCTCGGGAGCTATCGCGGATTGTCGGCTTGGCGCGGGACGCCAGTCGCTACGCCCCGGAGGTTGCCCCGGGGGGCGAACTGGAGAATCCCTTTGAGCCCGACGGCTCCGGGCAGTATCTCCTGGACACCAATGGAGACGGCGTTTGCGCCTTCGCGTTTCAGGACAAGGCCGGGTGCACCTGGTGTAGCCTGCATCGCGTCGCTTTGGAGCACAAGCTGCCGCCCGAGCGCCATAAGCCCAGTCCGTGCAGTCTCTGGCCGTTGGCGCTCACGGAGGATGAGCCCCCTGTATTGACAGTGCAAGACGACAT
>SKJD01000333.1 GCA_007116095.1 Candidatus Hydrogenedentota bacterium | reverse complement strand
TTCACCGTACGGCACAAGGCCAGGTCTGTTTCCGGATCCGGAGAGACCTTGATGTTGAAATGTGAGAAGCCCCGTTCCCTGCCCGCTTCAATCAGTGACGCCGTATCCTCCAGTCTCGCCGGGTTCAGGGTCCAACTCAAGAGCAGATCATCGGGCGTTGTTCTGCCCAGTAACGTAGCCAGATTCATCCCCCGGTGCTTGCCGATCAAATCATAGAGGGCCATGTCCACACCCGCTTTTGAAATGGGCGCGCCGGTGGAAAAGCCATTGGCGATTTCACGGTTCATTATTTGGTGGACGCCTTCAAGATCAAAGGGATTTCGCCCCAGGAGCAACGGCTTGATGTACTGTTCCAGCATGGAAACTGTGCCTTCAAGCGTCTCATAGCTCCAGCGAGGCAGGGGAACGCTTTCCCCCCAGCCTACGGTCCCGTCGCTTGCCGTCAGTTTGATCAAGACCGCCGGGCGACCGCCGCCGGAAGACGGGCCTTCGAAAAACTTGAAGCGCATCACGGTCGGATAGCGTACGGGGAACAGCTCCATCTGTTCAATCGTGATATCGCTACAAGGGTCTGTTTTATACGCTGCGCTCATAATTGCGCTCATGACTCCCATTGGTTTACTGCACATTCCTGCCAAAATGATAACAGGGGAAGGTCTGCCCTGTCATACCCGGTCAAACCTTCCCCTGCCTACTTACATTATGCATTCCGCACTTCACCCCAAAACAGGGGGCGCACTGAACTAGATTGATTTCTGGCTACGCGTCCTTCGTCTTCCCGCGACGGAAAAATTCCACGACGAAAATCAGCAATACAAAGAGCGCAAAGGCGCCCAAACCCCGCCACTGAGCGTAATTCCACAATGACCAGAGGCTGCCCAGACTCGCCAGGGTCGTCGCGATCCCCATCAGGATGTTACCGGCAATACGCTTACCACCTGTGGGCATGCTGGCGCCCAGGGTTTTGGGGGAATTCATCAGGGAGATGAAGGAAATGTAGGCAATTGGCAACAATACCATGCCCAGGACGGAAACAGGAACCACCAGATAGAATGCGGCTTCACGCCAGAAGAATGGCCCAAAGGAAGCGCCAATAACGGGCAATATCGCCCCGGCGCGGAACACCCAGGGGTTACCCGGCCGTCCCAGCATTTCACAGACCACGAAACCGTTGATAATCATGATGATAATCGCCGACGAGAGCCCCATGCCCAAGACGCCGATACCGAATATCACCTGGGAGAATCGATCGCCGATCAGCGGTTCCAGTGAACGCGCCAGATCGAAGGAGTCGCGACGCACCAACATGCTGGCCATCGCTTTTTCTGCCTCAGGCAAGGCGTCGATATGGGCTTTTTGTGCATCCGGACTCATAGCCTCCCAACCTTCAGCCCCCAACTCGGCCATTAGACGGGTTCGTAAGGCAGACTCCGGAATCACCGCCTCCAGGGTTGTATCATCAGAGGCCATCACTTCCCGGTATATCGGCTTTTCGGCCGGCTGGGTATGGAACTGGGAACCGGCGGCGATAACGATGGCCCCGGTCACAAGCAAGAAGGGTATAAACATACCGGTGGACAAGTCGAAGATGGCCAGCCCCCGGAAATCACGGTCCCAGCCGCGTTTCAGCAAGGCGTAGGGCATCAGGAAGGTCATGTTGATACCGACGGCAACGGCCGCCGCGGAAATCATCACATCCCGCTGCTCCGCTACAATATAATTACGCCAGACATCCCGGAACGCCTCATCGACGGCATTCAAGTGCGGGGTAAAGGTAGCCGCCGGATTGGCCAGAAGGCTCAGGTTCGGCATGAACCCGGTAATTATCTCGCCCCAATTCAATACGCCGGAAATGGTCAAGCGGATAATTACGCCGAAGAATGACAACACAATCACGGCGACCATGAGCTTCAAAATCAGCTCGAACATCTTGGCGCCACT
The DNA here is from genome assembly GCA_007116095.1 of Candidatus Hydrogenedentota bacterium. Lineage (GTDB taxonomy): Bacteria > Hydrogenedentota > Hydrogenedentia > Hydrogenedentales > SCBR16-9 > SCBR16-9. The sequence goes on along the minus strand of SKJD01000333.1, from coordinate 2,219 downwards.
GCCACCGCGACCGTATGACCATACGATACCAATAGAGGAGGTCGCCAAAAGCACCACCATGATCAATTTGGATGGCGTATCGCCCAGTGCGCCCTCGGGGCCCAGTAAGGATGGCCAGATACTCTGTTGTGCAGCGGCGGTGGTCATGGCAAACTGGGGTAGAATCCAGACCAGGTTCGCCATCAGTACGGCAATAGCCCAACCCCAGCCCAGTACCGGGCTCAAGTCGTTTTTGATCATGGCGAAAGGCCGTCGGCCAGTACTCAGCGTAACATAGCTGATGGCCGACAACATGATGATCCCCATGATCATGGCCAATGGCTGCACCCAAAGCAGGCCATAACCCCCGATTACACCCAGGTACAAAGCGCCGGCCAGCGAGCCACCACCCAAGGTAATGGCGCTTTGCAGCCAACCGGGTCCGGAAAGGCGGACAAATGTGCCCAACAAGGCGCCCTTGCCCTTCTCTCGCGCCACTACGATAGCTTCCCGGTCCTGCTCCACCGCCGTAATTTCTTTGTATTCCGAAGCTTCCTGTCTATCTGACATCACCCCGCTCCTCTTGCAGTTAAAAATTTGCCCCTAGTCAACCCTAAAAATGCGATTGGACAAAAAAATCCCGTTTCCAATCCGTGTTATCATAGGGAAAGGAAACGGGAAGGGTCAAATAAACTGAAACGACATTGATTTAATCGATACCCAGGACCTGGCGCATTTTCTCCACGTAATAGCACATATGCGCCCAAGACACATCCGGTGGTACGCTGTGATCGATATTCGGGATATACCCGCCTTCTTCAAGCAAGGGGCGTATGCAATCGATTTCCCGGTCAATCGCCTCCGGTCCTTCCACCAGGGGCCGCTTGTCCAGCCCACCATAGAGCCGCAAGTCCTTGCCGTATTCTTTGCGCACCGCCGCGACATCCATACCGGCGGCGACTTCGAAGGGATAGAGCAGATCAATGCCCGCATCAACCCAGATCGGAATCAGGTCATCCACCTTGCCGTCGCTGTCGAGACAGACCCAGGGCACGCCACGGCCTTTCACATACTCCACCACCCGTTTGTAGCGCGGGAGCATGTATTGCCGCACCAGTTCCGGGCCGATCAGGGGGCCGTGATTGAAGGCCATGTCTTCCCAGAGGCCAAAACAGTCCAGTTCCACATGATCCAAAATTTCACCGACCTGGGCAATGATGAAGTCCGCAATCGTATCCATCATCTCCTCCACCAGCGCCGGATCGGTATAAAACGCCATACAGAGGTTTTCCACGCCCATAAGATTGCGCAACGGCCCGAAAAAACCACCCCAGCGATCGGCGATGCAGAAAAACGTGGCCGGCTGCGCACGCAGGTCTTTCAATGTCTTCACCCAGTCCCCACCAATCCGCGCCCCGACATCCGGTTGCAAACGTTCTTTCGCAAATATCCGGAAATCCGCCGACGTCTCCACCGGAAAGCGGAGGAACTGCGGCATGGAACCCATCGGATTGTCCTTCAGCTCCCGCATCAGGATACCTTCATGGTTCACATACGTGATGTGCCGGCCATCGTCCTCCAGTACCTCATGTTCAAACGGCGGGTGCGGAAAAAACCAGTGCCCAATCCAGTGCCAGGAGTCCGTCCCCCACGCCTCAATATCCCCCGGCCGCATCCCCTCCCGTTCCCAACGCTCCATAGTCTCCGGAAAACCCAACCACGGCTTTGCAAAGACCTTCCGGTCCAGCGCCGCATACCGCATCGTCGCGTGAAACCGCTCATAATCCTGCATGCCATATTCCCCCAAGGGCGTTGCCTCAAACACCTCATTACGCTATATTACAAATTAGAGAGCAATTTAATCGCCTTTCATCCCATATTATACAAATCCGGAACTTGGATGTAAAGTTGATGACAAGGACGTTGAGCGGTCTTTAAATCAGCCATTCACCCAGCCTATAATAATGCAGCAAAAGCTTCTACAGACAGTAGCGCATCAGCCTGAAAAAATTTGTAATCCCGCGCCAAGACTCGGTACACTCATAAGCATTCTTAGCAATAAACGGGAGAACTACTGCCCCATGAAACCTTTGTTAATCGCCGAAGCCTGTAATCCGGAATGGGCAAAATTGGACGTGCTGTGTACAAGCACTGATCTATGCCGATACAAGGGCCAATAACATGAACTTATCAATTGGAATTTTAGCGCACAATGAAGAAAACAACATAACAACCACATT
>SKJD01000054.1 GCA_007116095.1 Candidatus Hydrogenedentota bacterium | reverse complement strand
GCCTGAACCGCCCACCAGTCCCAAATGACATAACCGGTGTAGACATAGGAACGCGACATGCTGGCCACATAATCAAAGCACTCGCGATCCTGGAATGAGTTGCTGGCGCGATCGGCGGCTTGCTGGAATACATCCATCGGTTCGCCCGCGGGAACAAAGTTCTGCCCCAGCGTATCGATAGCATGGGAGTCCGATGGACACAACGCTATCGCATAGTCATTCCAGTAATCCGGATAAATAGCTTCCGCCGAGGGGAACCAATGGGCATCGCCCCATTTGGAACGCGGCGGGAAGGTACCCCGGTTTTCACCATTGTACATCTTCATGATCAAGCCCCACTGCTTGAGGTTGTTGGCGCAAGAGGCGCGACGGGCCGCTTCCCGGGCGCGGGCAAGCGCCGGCAGCAAGATGGCCGCCAGGATGCCGATGATGGCGATCACCACCAGCAGTTCGATCAGGGTAAACCCTTTACGTTGATGCATACTGCATTCTCCCTAATTGATTGCATAATTACGGGTTTTGAAACAATTAAAAAAATCAACAAGACAAATGACTGTTCAGGAGATATGTTTGGACGCTACATACGCCCCAATATACCCAAGCCTGATATGTATTTGATGTCGCCGATGCGCCCTCCCTGGGATTCGTTGCGGAATACCGGTCCCGACTCCCCGGGTTCCTACACCCGATTAGATTCATCATTCCCAGAAGAAATTTTATTGCACATGCAATAACTACAAATGACGCAATTAGCGTCTATAGGTATTTTACCGTCTACTTATTCTGTTGTCAATAGAAACAGGATAATTTCTCCTAAAGCAGCAAACTGTGCAAAGTCATGATATAACAAATATTGAGCTAACGGCATGGCGCCAATTGGGGCGCTTGCGCCACGCTATTTTTTAGCGTCTGGATGGGTTGTCATATATCTAAAAGATAATCAAATTTGACAAATTGAGAAATACATGGTATTACTACCCCTGAACGGGACGAATTCGGCTTAGAGGCATCACATCCTGGTGCGTAGTGCAATATTCATCATGCGCTATGGAATGTCATCAACTTGGAAATCCAGGTCAGTGAGATGGATATCTTCAACATGGAAATCACGACGCGCACCCTGTCGTGCATCCTGGAAGACGATGGCAGCCACACGGTTTCGGCCGACCTGATGGCCCAACTGGAGCCGCAAGGCGGCGTGATAACCAATAACACCTTTTCCATGTCGCGGGTTTCCATCGATGAGGTCGCCGTGCCCCTCACCGGCGGTGGCGATGGCTACCTGACCTTCTTCCGAATCGCCGAATTTGAAGCCGACGTCAACAACTTCGAGTTTACATTCTAAGGCGAATACATAACCATGCAGTACAAATCCCCCCGGCGTTTTGGAACGTCGGGGGAATTTTCATGTGTCGAGCTGATACTGGCGTCCGTTGTGTTCGGAGGCAACAATCACCGCCATGTTCAAAGGTCAAAGTTCAAAGGTCAAAGTGTTTTTCGACAAAATCTATATTCTTGGCCAATATCCTCGGCAATGACCTTTCAATTGCTGATTTCTTGCAGTCAAGTAATGGAATCAGCATATCCACAATGTCAATTGCTTCCAGCATGGGCGGCGAATGGCTGGCGTCATTGCTGGGATCTAAATCATCAACACCTATCTTCCCGAGAATAAATCCCAAGATGATCGGATTGAATTTGATCGCCTTGCGAAAGGCAGTGTTGGCGCCGGGCTTGTTGTTGAGCAGAAGTTTCGCCAAAAAATCCAGCCAGAGATATAAACCCTCATTTTCGCCAGAGTTTTTCAGCTCCCGGAGGGTCACCCTTGCTTCTTTTTTGTTGCCACAACACAAGTGCAATATCGGTAAGTACTGCGGTAATCCCCGCAGGTCCTCTGTATTGAGGGCCATCACCCCTTCCACCACCTTCAGGCCGGCTTCATACTGTCCGAGCTCCAAATAGGATGTGAGCAATGCATATGACAATCGCAGATAGGCTTGCCAATGAAGGATGTACTTATTCTTGCCCATGAGGCCATGCAATTGTGGGCCTATCTCGTCCTCAAAAACCTTGCACAATGATTTCAGCAGCACAATCCGCTCATGTTCTTCCAGTTTGTTGCTCAAATCCAGTACCTGAAACTTGGCTTCGGGATTCTCTGGATTCAAAGACAACGCTTTTTTATATAGCTGTAGGGCGCTATCCAAATTCTCCGTCTGGTAGGCCATCTCCGAATAAATCAATGATTCCATTTGATCGTTCAGCATGCCATCCTGTCGCATGGCAGCCAGGCATTCTTCTTCACTTTTGCCTTCAAAGTAGCGAATTAGTTCCTGGGTTGCTTTAATGGGATTTGATAGCTTTTTGCGAAGTACATTGTCTTTGGAATTGTCTGCAAACACACTGATGAAGCAAAGTGCAAGTATTTTCTTAATTTGGCTGTCGGCAGCGCGTGCCAATTGCTCATTGGCTGTCCTTAGAAACGCTATCTGGCTTTCAATGTCGGCTATCTCTCCGTTCATTACATCTTGTGCGGCGTCTGCTGCATTTTCGTGACGCTGTTGGGGATGCAATGTAACAATGTTCTCCGCTTCGATGGGATCGTCGGCTTCGAACAGTTCCAATTGCTCCCCGGGCTCCGGTTCGTCTGTAACTGATTGCCGTATGTGGGTAGACAGGTCCACCAGCTCGGCATCCGTAAAAGTCGAAAGCAACTTGAAGTTTTCCACAATGGATTTGTCTTGCACGAACTTATTAAAAAATTCGATATTGTCCCGAATTACACGCATCAGGATTTCAAAAAACGCTTGGCCGGTGTTGATAGCCGGCGCCAGAGTATCCAGGATATAGAATGCCTCTTGCCGGCTCCCCGGCTTAAAAGGCCCATGCGTGTACTCAGGCGCTTCAAAGTCATCATTGATCAGGTATCTAAAGACAAATTTATTGCTTTTGGTGGCGTCGCGAAGGGCATCGTCGAGTTCTTCTTCTTTCTTGGTATGCACTTTCTCGAAAAAGACAGCCCACAGAAACAGGGCTTCGGATTCAGCGCGCAGGGACTGGACAGCAAGAGTTGCGTTGTCGAACTGTCCCGTAGCCAGATAAAGCGCCGGCAACCTGAGTGTTATGTCAAATTCATCCGCTTCGTCCAGTTCTAACAGATATTCCGCCACCGCCACCGCTTCAGCAAACTGTTGGGCCAGGCTTAAATTTTCGAACAGGCAATAGTTCATGCGGAGATAGGGCAACAAAAAATGGTCCTCATTAAATCTCCCCATATTATCATCATACACATCCTGCGCAATTTGCTTTTTCATCTCGGACAGATAGGAACGCAGTATGTTGATCTGTTCCGTTGATGGCAGCTGTTCTTTTCTGGCCGCCAACATATACCGGGCCTCGAAGTTCTCTGGATACAGCGCAATGGCCCGCTCCAGCAGTGCAATTTGCTGGTCATGATCATCGCACTGGAAGTATAGGAGGACCTGGAGCACGGAGTCGGCCTTGGCGTCCAGGATGCCGAATTCGCGCAACTGCTCAATAATCTTGTCCAGTTTTTTGATTCGCACTAATTCGGCAAGGTGCTCCAGGGCCTCTTCCTCTTCAGCGCCCGGATCATCAGCAAAATTGTGGTTATGTATACAATCGAAGAGGAATTCGCGAATTTCTGCTTGGTCGTCGTTCATGGCTTCTCAAAGTTGGTTGGGGTTATGTGCCAATTGCGTACAGCAGAACGGTGTCTGCCATGAGCTGATTCATGATCCTATGGTACCGAAAATATCCCGGTGAAGTACACCGAAGAAACACAAAAGCGCCGGGGTACATGATGGTTTTGTCGGCCCCACCACCCTCAGCAAAGTCAATTTCGATCCCTGGCTACCGCACGAGACCGCGATTGGTAATCGTATTACAGAATTTGTTCAACTACGTTGGGGCTGAGTTCCTGGTAATTGTGTTCTGAACAGGCGATCGCATCCTTAAACTTGCTGCGATCCGCCTCGTTTTCGAACTCGAATCCGATGAGCGCCCGACCGATTTGCTCGCCGGAATAGACGTAATTGAAGTAGCAGATGTTCGCCGTGTCTCCGATGCAGGCCAGGAAATCCCGCAGGGCTCCAGCGCGCTCCGGAAAATCCAGCTTAAGAAAACAGGGCTGCCGGAAGAGATC
>SKJD01000349.1 GCA_007116095.1 Candidatus Hydrogenedentota bacterium | reverse complement strand
TCCAGTTCCATGGCGGCCAGGTGCATCGCGCTCAGCGAGCTGGCGCAGGCGGCGTCCACCACGCAGTTCGTGCCGTGGGCGTCCAGGTGTTTGCTGATGCGTCCGGCCACAACGTTGCCGAGCAGCCCGGGGAAGGAGTTCTCCTGCCAGGGGACGTAGCTTTCGGCGATGCGTTCGACCACATCTTCCGCCGTGGCGTCGTCAACCCCCGCATCCCGCAGGGCCTGTCGCCAGCGGGGATGGCCCAGCCGGGCGCCGAGCGGGATCACCATCTCCAGGGCCCCGGTCACGCCAAGGATGACGCTGGTGCGATCCTTGGGAAAGGCCTTCTCGGCGCCGTAGCCCGCGTCGTGCAGGGCGCGCTGCGCCGCCACCATGCCCAGGAGCTGGGTGGTGTCGGTGGCCTCAATGGCGTTTGGCGTAATCCCGAAATCCCTGGGGCTGAAGTCGATGGGGGGGAGGAAGCCGCCGCGCTTGCCGTAGGTGTGGTCGGGCTTCTTGGGGTCCGCGTCGAAGTAGTCCTCGGGCCGCCAGTGGCTTTCCGGGATTTCCGTGATGGCGTCGACGCCGTTCTTGACGTTCACCCAATAGCTGTCAAGGCTCTCCGCTTTCGGGAAGAGGCAGCCCATGCCGACGATGGCCAGGGTCCGGGCGCGCGGCGGGGCCGCTTTGCTGTGTTGCTCCGGGTTCAATGCAGATACTCCTCCAGTTGCTGCGGTGTGACAGGGCGAACCGCACTCCGGGTTTCGGGCAGGTGAAAACCCTGCTGTCGCATGGATTCGAGGCGAATTAGCAGCGCCGCGCCATAGAGCAGGTTTTGCGCCACCACGGCGACGCGCCGGTTGCCGGCTTCCGCCAGGTAGCTGTCTCGCGTCCATTCGTTAAAAGCGCCCATCGCCGGCCCGCACCAGACCTGAAAATCGATTTTTCGGTCGGCCACGCCCTGATTCGCCCAGCGGGAAGCTTGGCCGAGGTAGGATCGGAAGACCAGCGCCATCTTGTGTTTCGGGTCCCGTTCGGCGCGCTCCACTTCCTTCGGGTCGCGGTTGAGAAAGAAATCCCGCGTCGCGGCCCAGGTGTTGTCGAGGCTGTCCCGGAAGACCGTCTTTTCCAATTTCTGGCGCTCCGCTTCGGGGAGGGCCTCCAGGCTGTCGTAGCTTTTATAGAGCTGGTACAGACGCGCCCCGCGCATCGAGAACATCGTCCCGCGCTTGAGCACCTGTACGTTCACGCCCATCTCGAACATGTCCGCCGCCGGGGCCATGATGACGTCCGCCTGCTCCGCCTCGGCGAGCATACCCCGCACCAGGTCGCTGGAGCCGGACTCCACGCAGGCCTGGTTGATGGTGCCGGTCACGACGTAGGCCGCGCCCATGGCGAAGGCCGCCGCCACCGAAGCCGGTGTGGAAATGCCACCGGCCAGGCCCACGCGCAGCGGCGTGGCGTAATCGTATTCCGCCTGAAGCTGATCCCGCAGTGCGGCGATGGTCGGAAAGAGCGCGATGGCCGGGCGGTTGTCGGTGTGGCCGCCGGAGTCCGCTTCGGCCGTGATGTCTTCCGCCATGGGAATCTGCGCAGCAAGCGCGGCCTGGGCCTCCGTGATCGCGCCCTGCGCCACCAGCGCCTGGAGCATCTTCTCCGGGGGCGGGCTCATGAACTTGCGGGCCAACTCGATCCGCGAGACCTTTGCAATGATTCGGTTGGGCGCGACGGTCCGGCCTTCGGCGTCCTGATGAATCCCGGTCACGCGGTACCGCACAATGGGCAGCGTCAGGTCCAGGAACGCCGAAGCCTCCACCAGGCGCACTTCGTGTCGCAGGTACAGGTCGCAGAGGGTGTTTTCCAGGTCCGCTTCGTTGGGGCTGTGGATGAAGTTCACACCGAAAGGCCCCGCGCAGTCCTGTTGCAAGGTCTGGATGGCGGCCTCAACCTCTGCCGGGGCAAGGCCCGCCGCGCCAAAGATGCCCAGGAAACCCGCTTCCGCCAGCGCCTGCACCATCGCCACCGAGGCGATGCCGTTGGCCATGGCGCCGGCGTAGTAGCTGTAGCGCACCCCATGGGCCGCGCGAAACGATGGATTTCCCAGGGACGTCGGCACGCAGCCCGGCACATAGCCCGCAAACGGCTGCGGCGTGGCGCCGTTGTCGGCGGCTTCCGTAGCGAATGCCCGTGGCTCGTCGTTGTCCTCGGGGTCATACAGCAGGTAGATGGGCGTAGCCACGCGATTCAGCGTATCCCGCACAAGCTCGGCATCCCAGGCCTGCCGCTGGAGCGGCAAGCGGAGTCCCGTGGGGTGAATATCGGCCCCGAAGGGAGCCGCTTCTGGATGGGGCAAGGATTTGTTCATATAATAATCACAACTACGTTCAAGTATGGGTTCAATTTGACCGGTGGAAGTAGGTGCGGCGCATACCCTGCGGGAAAATGCTTTGGAGTCCGCGATTATGTCAGCGTAGCGGCTTCAAGAAAGCGTCTATGGCGCTTGGCGAGACGAGCTTCCCGCCGCGTGATCCACCAGGGTATGTGGCATGGTCATGGTCATTAAGCATAGCATTTTTTGCCCGATAAACGCCACCAAGTAGCGGCAATTACTTTATTTATACCGAGGGAGAATCACCAGTGATTTTTTTTATTCGCGGCCATTCGCGTTCATTTGCGGATCAATACGGGTGCTGCATGGTATCCACGAATACACGCGAATAATTACAGCTTATTTTGTCCGGAGATTATGTCGATGGACGCAGAATGCGGGCGCTTTGGGCGGGCACAGGAGCCCACCCGGCCTTACTCCGCGATGCTAGTTGTGACCGCTCCGCGGTCGGGAGGAAGACTGCTGCAAGGTTATATGTCTGCATATGCGAACTGGTTGTATGCTTCTTTGGATACTTGCCTGCGCTGGTATGAGGAATCGGCATGTTTATTGATTTGCGAACCCTGCCTAAGTTGATACAAACAGACAAAAAACAATCAATCACCCTACTTCTCCTTGCGTGTCTCTTTGCGGTAGGCCCGGGGGGATTGCCCCACCACGCGGCGAAAGACCCGGGAGAAATGGTATTCATCGACCAAGCCAACTTGCAGTGCGATTGTTTTTATCGGTACGGGTGTGTTTATTAGGATGTTTTGCGCATTTTGTATCCGCATTTGTCGCAGGTAGGACATGGGCGATTGCCCGGTTTCCGCTTTGAAGCGGCGCACAAAATGGTACTTTGTCATACCGACCACGGCGGCCAGGTCATCCAGGCAAAGCGGCTCGGAGAGATGATCCTGCAAATAACGACGCAAATGCATTTCCAGTTGTTTTTCGGCGGGGAGCTGGGAGCGGTGGAACTCTTGCAACAGCAGCGCCAGTTGCAGACGTAATATCCCGCTCTCCTCGGGGCTCTTGGGGGGCCACAGCTCGTGCATCCAGCGCGCAAGCATCTGGACGCGGCCCATGACATCCTTCCCCTTGCGTGGCCACCGATGAACCGCCAGGGGGTCCGCCTGCTTCCAGGCCACGAAAATGGACTCCAGCGGCTGATGTCCCACGCTGCGTTCTTCGTGGGTCAGGTCCTGGGGATAGATGATCATTTCGCCGGGGTGGACATCGTGCAGGGTATTTTCCATCTCCACCTGAAGCGTCCCGCCGAGCACCACAATGATTTCGTGGTTGTGCGCATGCTTATGCGCCTTCATGCGCCATTCCTGCTGGGGGTAGGTCCGGCCCAGGCCAATCAGTTCAGTCTTCGTGTCCATCAGTTCTTCTTACAGTCTCCCGCCTCGTTTCATGTACGGTATCCGCCAAACTATACAACTACAGGAACGCCGTGGGAATCATGGCGCCTGGCGGGTATATATTGTAGCCCGGAAGACGCCGCAGGGGCGAACCTTGTGTTCGCCCGCGTGGGTGGGGCTCCCCACCCACGTCATCCCTGCGCAGGCAGGAAACCAGTCCCCAATCGCCATATAAACATGTATAAACTACAGTATTGCAACACGAAATAATGTGGCGCCCGACCGTGGAGCGGTCGCAGCTTGTAGCGCGGGGTAAGACCGTAGGGCGGAACGCCCGGAGGTCGCCACCCCGGGTACAGGCCCGCCCTCAACTACGGTCGACCCTGAATGGGTCGCAGCAAGAAAAGCGGGCCAATTTTAACGCAAAGTGAACTATGCGACGCCACATAACGTATTGACTTATGCGG
>SKJD01000078.1 GCA_007116095.1 Candidatus Hydrogenedentota bacterium | reverse complement strand
TGCCGGGGCAGGTCGGGCATCGCAACAGCCAGGGGCCCCATGCGCTGATCCGCGAAGGCGCCAAGCTGGTGGAAAATGTAGCGGATATCCTTGCGGAACTTGATCTGCCCGAGGCCTATCGCGTGGGGGTGACGCTCCCGGAAGTACAGGCCGAAACTGCTTCCGCAGCGACGTCGCCGTCGCAAGACAATGCTGTGCCTACCAAGGAACCCGTTCCCCTGAGTCCGAACTTGTCCCGGGTGCTGCAGAACCGGAACCTTTCGCAACCTACGAGCCGTGTGGCGCGGCCACCTGCGGAGTCGTCGCCCCGGCCTGTCACCGAGTCCAGGCCCCAGACAGCCCCTGCAACGGCATCGCACCCGCCAGGCGGCGTCGCGCCCAAGCCGCCGGTAAGCCCGACCGAAAAAGAAATCCTATCCGTCCTCCACAATGACGGAGCCTTTGTCGATGAAATCGCCCTGGCCTGCCGCATCCCGCTCTCCGAAGCGCTGAGCGCCCTCACCATGCTGGAGATCAAAGGCTTGGTGCAGCAGTTCAGCGGTAAGCGTTTTGCGCCACGATGAAGCAATTCCTGTACAACCTGAGCGAACGCATCCGTCTGGATGCGCCAATATCCCTACCTCTGGATATGTTCCTGCGGGCCCTTACCCCCCTCACGCGGCTGAGTATAGCGCTGCGCAAACGCGGCAAGCGCACACGCGTTCCGGCACGGGTGATCAGTTACGGCAACCTGACCACTGGTGGGGTTGGCAAGACACCCGCTGTCCTGACCCGGGCGCGGGAAGAGCTGGCCCGAGGCCATCGCGTCGCCGTCCTGACCCGGGGTTATGGGAGTCAGAAGACCCCGGAGCCCTATGTCGTTGCCCCGGGCACATTCCGACCGGAACAGATGCCGCTATTGGGTGACGAAGCCTCCCTGCTGCTGCGCCGCCTGCCAGAACTGGGCCTGGTGAAATCGGCGGACCGTGTGAAGGGAGCCCTGGCCGCGATTGCAGCATTTCAGGCCGACACCCTGATCCTCGATGACGGCTACCAGGCCATGTACCTGGAACGCGATGAAAATATTTTGCTGCTGGACGCAGGCCGTCCCTTCGGGAACGGCCATCTCTTGCCCCGGGGTATCCTGCGCGAGCCCCTGGACGGCCTGCAACGCGCCACGGAAATCATGCTGACCCGCTGCGATGATTCCCCGCCGGAGACTGTCGACAAATTGCGCGCCTGGTTGCAGGAACGGGTGGGCGCACCGATCTGCTGTACCCGCCACGTCCCGACCGGACTCTGGGAGGTCGGCAGCGGCGAAACCCACGAACTCGAATGGCTTCGGGACAAACACGTGGTGGCGCTCTGCGGTATCGCCCGCCCGGAAACTTTCTTCTCGACCCTGGAGACGTTGGGGGCCCGGATTGAGGAATGGATTTCTCTGCCGGATCACGGCGCGATCTCACCGGCGCTGCTGGAGCAGAAACACTGGATCGTGACCACCGAGAAAGACGCCATGCGCCTGCCGCCAGACGTGGAAGGCGTCATGGCGCTGACCATCGAGCTACGCGACTGGCAGGAGGACGGCCAGGATACCCGGAAGCAATCCCGATGATCCAAGCGCCGCAGATGAAGTTCCGGCACAGATTTGTTACCATGGAAACAGCGAATAATAACATATAGGTTGTGGGAATGAATATTGTGTAGGGGGATACCGTGTCTGTGCTTCCTTATGGGCGGTGCGCCCCCGGAACCAGAGGGAATGTAATCATGGAATATCGGCCTTTAGGAAGAACCGGAACAAAAGTCAGCCCACTTTGTCTGGGCTGTATGTATTTTGGTGCGAAGACGAGTCCGGAAGACAGCTACCGGATCATCGATCACGCGATTGATAACGAAATCAATTTTCTGGACACCGCGAATGTCTATAGCCGGGGACGGAGCGAGGAAGTAGTCGGTGAGGCGCTCAAACGCAACGGCAAGCGGGACAAGATTGTGCTGGCGACGAAGGTGCATGGCCGGATGGACGACGATGACCCCAATGCCCAGGGCAATCACCGCCGCCATGTCATCGAGCAGTGCAATCTCTCACTCAAGCGCCTGCAAGTGGACCACATCGACCTGTACCAGATCCACCGGCCCGCCTCGGAGGTGCCCATCGACGAGACGCTTCAGGCGTTGGACGATCTGGTGCGTGCGGGCAAGGTGCGCTCGATCGGCACGAGCACTTTCGCCGCCTGGCAGATCATGGAGTCGCTGTGGGTGAGCAAGGAGCTGCGTTTGAACCGCTTTGTGACCGAGCAGCCGCCCTACCACCTGCTGGACCGCCGTGTGGAGCGGGAGCTCATTCCCATGGCGCAGACCTGGGGCATCGGTATCCTGCCCTGGTCGCCACTGTCGGGGGGCTTTTTGACCGGGAAGTACAAGCGCGGCGAGCCGCGTCCCGAAGGCGCACGCTGGGAGAAGTCCGGCGACGGGCATTTCACGGATGCCTCTTTCGATGTGCTGGAAGGGATTGAGGCCCTGGCGAAGGAGAAAGGCTGCACGACATCACAACTCGCCATTGCCTGGTGCATGGACAAGCCGGGCGTGACGAGCGCCATCATCGGCCCGGGGACCTTCGAGCAGTATGAAGACAATATGGGCGCGCTGGACGTGGAGCTCACCGAAGAAGACCACAAGCGCATTGATGAGATCGCCGAACCGGGCCGTGCCACGGTGCCGTACTACAACGCCGACTTCGGTCCGCACAAGTACCGCTGGTAAGGGTCTTGGGTGTTGACTTGAGAATGAGGTGATTACGCTACCCCAATACAAGGAAAGAACCATGATGCGATTGAAATGGCTGGGTTGGTGCATGCTGGGTTGTGTTGCGTGGGCGCATGCCGCTTTGGGCGCGGATTCCATTCCCCCGGTCCACTGGGGCGAAGCCGGACTGCGTGAATGTATGCTGGAAACCGCGCAGCGCTGGAATGCCTATGAGGAAACTCCGCTGCCTGACCCAGCCATTTCAACGCATGGCCCCAAGGCGCCCGCCTTTCCTGGGGCGGAGGGTTTTGGCGCTGATGCCTTCGGGGGGCGCGGGGGCGCGTTGTACCGGGTTAACAATCTGAACGACAGCGGCCCGGGTTCCCTGCGGGAAGCCGTGGAGGCCGAAGGCCCGCGCATCGTCATCTTTGATGTCTCCGGTACGATTATTCTGGAGAGCCCCATCCGCGTATACCATCCCTATCTGACCCTGGCCGGCCAGACGGCTCCAGGCGAAGGCATAACGGTCGCCGGGCGTATATTCGACGTGCGCACCTACGACGTCATTGTCCGCCACATGCGGTTCCGGCATGGGCAGTATTATGATCTGGACGACTGGACCTTCCGCATTCGCGGAGGAAACTATGTGATTGCCGATCACATTACGGTGACCTGGGGCATTGACGGCAACGTCGGTGTTACCTACATGGACAATGCCACAGTGCAGAACAGCGTCCTGGCGAAGCCCCTTTGGGACTCCGTCCATCCTAAGGGCGTGCGGGGGTATGGGGCCTTGGTGCGGGGTAGACATGGGGCGAAATACAGTTTTTTGCGCAATCTCTGGGCGAATCACCGCTGGCGCGTGCCGCGGCCCGGCAACTATCTCAGCATCGATGAGGACCCGCATGGCCTGTTGGTGGACTTCCGGAACAACGTCATCTATCAGGGACGAGGCGCCAATTACGACGAAGATTCCATTACGCACTATAACTTCGTGAACAACTACAACCTCACTGATTGGCGCATGGTCGAGCACAGTCCCTATGCTCGGGGCTATCTGTCAGGAAACTTTGAAGCCGGCGAAGAAAAAGCAGATCAGCATGATTTCATGATCCTGGCGGGCGAAGCCAAGCGGGATGAGCATGAACAATCCGCCCCCTTTGATCCGGGCGAGGTGACGACAATGACTACCCCCGAGGCCTGGGAGCAGGTCATGCAACATGCTGGGGCCTGGTTGCGTGATGAGCATGACACGCTGGTGATGCGTGAAGTAAAGAACTACCATGCAACAGAAATCGAAGGGAAGGAAGCGCCCAATATCTTGCCTGAGTGGTGGCAGGCAGGCAGCATAGATCATCAGGACGAGGTCGGCGGACTACCGGCTTTGGCAGAGCACAGGATGCCGGACTGGATAGACAGCAACCGCAATGGCCTGCCCGATTGGTGGGAAGAAGCACATGGCCTGG
>SKJD01000291.1 GCA_007116095.1 Candidatus Hydrogenedentota bacterium | reverse complement strand
GCGGTAGCCCAACACGTCCACGCTCAGGTAGCGATACCGCGCCGTGAGTTCCGTGCCGTTCAGATAGGTGATTCCCGCCTGCGCCGCAGCCTTGGCGGCGATGGGATTGGCGCTGACCTGGTCGTGGTCGGTGATGGAAATCGCCGCCACACCCAGCTTTGCCGCCCGGGCCACGACCGCCTCCGGGGCATCCCCGCCATCGGAGTGGTTGGAGTGCAGGTGCAGGTCCGCATAGGGATGGGCGCTCATCGCATGGACCACGTGGGATACAGCATGACCATAAGCAGGGTCATGCTTCGTGTTCCGGCGCCAGGGCGTTCTTGCGCAGCCGGTCCAGCACGCCGTTTACGAAGCGTGGGGCCTCATCCGAGCCATACAGTTTGGTGACCTCGATGGCCTCGTTGATCGCCACCGACGGCGGCACGTCGGGCATCAGCTTCATTTCCGTGTAGGCCATGCGGATGGCGGCCTGTTCAATACGACCCACCCGCTGCGGACTCCAATTTTCGATGACCGCGGCGATTTCGGCATCCAGTGTTTCGTGGTTCATCGTGTAGAGGTGGATCAGCTTCTCGGCATAGTTGCGCGCCGCCGTCTTGGCCGAGGTAATGCTCCAGAAAGCCTCCAGGGCGCTTTCTGGGTCCTCCCGGGTAATGTCCCAGGCGTAGAGGAATTGCAATGCGCACTCTCGGGCGCGTCGACGAATATGCGGGTGCATCACCGTTACAGTTGCTCCATCAGATTGATCATCTCGATGGCGGCCATGGCGGCGTCGGAGCCCTTGTTGCCGGCCTTCGTGCCCGCACGCTCAATCGCCTGCTCGATGTTTTCGGTGGTCAGTACGCCAAAGAGGATTGGTATATGGCTTTGCAGCGCCGTCATGCCGATGCCCTTCGCGGCCTCACCAGCCACGTAGTCGAAGTGGGGGGTGCCGCCCCGAATGACACAGCCCAGGGTAATAATGGCGTCGTACTTGCCGGATTCAGCCATTTTCTTTGCTATCATCGGGATTTCAAAAGCGCCCGGCGTCCAGGCCAGGGTGATGTCTTCGTCCTTAATGCCATGGCGCACCAGGGTATCCACGGCGCCGTCGATGAGCTTTTCGGTGATGAAGGCGTTAAAACGCCCGGCCACCAGCCCGATTTTCTTGCCTTTTATTTGAAAGCCACCTTCGATGATTTTCGGCATTGCTGTAATTTTTCCTTGTTTCGTTTGGGTTATGTGCGAAATGGGAGATTGGGAATTGGGTCTTAGCCAAGCAGGTGCCCCATTTTGTCTTTTTTGGTCTTCAGGTAATCGCGGTTGACTTCATTGGGCTCCACCTCGATGGCGACGCGGTCGACAACCACCAGGCCATAGCCTTCAATACCCACCCGTTTCACCGGGTTGTTGGTGATGAGTCGCATCTTCTTTACGCCGAGATCCGTCAGGATTTGCGCGCCGATGCCGTATTCCCGCGGGTCCGGATCGAAGCCCAGGTGTACATTGGCTTCCACGGTGTCCATGCCCTGATCCTGGAGTTGATACGCCTTGATCTTGTTGATCAGGCCGATGCCCCGGCCTTCCTGGCGCATGTAGACCAAGACCCCGCAGCCGGAGTCGGCGATCATTTTCATGGCCTTGTGCAGTTGGGAACCGCAGTCGCAGCGCAGCGAATGAAAGACATCTCCGGTGAGGCATTCCGAGTGCACCCGCACCAGCACGTCCTCGCTGTTGGCGACATCGCCCATGACCATAGCCAGATGCTCGAAGTCGTCAATGGCGTTGCGGTAGGCTACCAGGTGAAAGTCACCCACCTCGGTCGGCAGCCGCGTTTCCGCTTCCCGCCAGACGAGCTTCTCTGTACGCCGACGGTATCGGATAATGTCCTGGATGGTGCAGATTTTAATGTCGTATTCCTGCGCGAAGACTTCCAGATCGGGCATGCGCGCCATGGTCCCGTCGTCCTTCATCACCTCACAGATCACCGCCGTTGGCCGCATTCCGGCGAGACGCATCAGGTCGATGGAGCCTTCGGTCTGCCCGACGCGGACGAGCACCCCGCCCTCCTTGGCGCAGAGGGGGAACATGTGTCCGGGGCGGACGAGGTCTTGCGGCCCCGAGTCCGGGTCGGCGGCCACACGCACCGAGCGGGCGCGATCCTGGGCGCTGATCCCTGTGGTCACGCCCGTGGCTGCTTCGAAGGAGACGTGAAAAGCCGTATTAAATGGCGACGTGTTGTCGGAGGTCATCGGCGGCAGGTGCAGCCGCTGAATGGCCTCGGGCAGGAAGGTCTGACAGATCAGGCCGCGCCCATGGGTCGCCATGAAGTTGATGTCTTCCGGTGTGGTCAGCTCGGCGGCCACCACGAGATCGCCTTCGTTTTCACGGTCTTCGTCGTCCACCAGGATAACCATCTTGCCCTGGCGTAAATCGTCCAGTATCTCATTGATTTTACTTAACATACGGTCGTTGTTCCTATGCGAAGCCGTGGCGGGCCAAAAATTCCTGGGTCATTCCGGACTTGGCCCCGGCGTTCATGTAGTGAAAAATGTGCTTGCCGATCACGTCGGCTTCCATGTTGACCGGTTCCCCGGCGCGCTTTTTGCCGAGGGTCGTTTTCTCGAGGGTGGCGGGAATGATCGCCACGTAAAAGCGATCGCCCTCCGGCTCCACCACCGTCAGGCTGATGCCGTCAATGGTCACCGAGCCCTTCGGAGCCAGGTAGCGGGCCACGGTATCCGGAGCCCGGAAATACCACAGCGCAAATTCGCCCTGTTCCTCCACCTTGTCCACCATCCCGACACCGTCCACATGGCCCTGAACAAAATGCCCGCCGAAGCGCCCGTCCGCACGCATGGCGCGCTCCAGGTTGACCGCATGGCCAGGTTGCAGGCGGCCCAGGGTCGTCTTGCTGTAGGTCTCCGGCGATACCTGGACCGTAAAGCGGTCGTCGCTGAACTGGGTGACGGTCAGGCAGGCGCCGTCCACCGCGATGCTGTCGCCCAGCGCAACATCTTCGAGCACGGTCTGCGCCATGATGGTCAACCGGGCTCCTTTACGCTGGGAGACGGCTCCGATTTCTTCTATAATCCCGGTAAACATGTGGGTACCTCATCTATCGTGACAATGACTACTTGCATAAAGCGCGGCATGGGTCGCGCGCCAGGGCTTCGCCTCAGGGCTCCAGTATCGGGGCGGGAATCACCGGCTGGGGTTGGACGTAGGCCGTTATCAGGAGGTCCGGGTCCAGCATCTCGACCTGCATGTCATACAGCGTGATGGCGTCGTCCATGTGATCCACTCCCGCGCCTTCCACCGCCGTCACGGCGTCCCGTCCCCCGACAATCTTGGGCGCCATGAAAAAACAGACCTTGTCGACTATATCAGCCTCGAACGCCGACGCCAGCGTGGAGCCGCCGCCTTCCAGCAGCAGCGACGTGACTTCCCGGCGCCCCAGCTCCAGCATCAGTTCACGTATATCGACGCCCCCAGGGGCGGCTGGCAGATAGAGCACGTCATCGGCAAAATCGTAGCCGCGGTCCTCGGTGGCCGCCACCCAGGTCGGGGCGGGGCTGTCCAGGTGAAAGACCTTGCGCTCCCGGTCCAGGTAGGCCTCGCCGTCCAGGACGATGCGTATCGGATCGCGCTTGTCTGGCGCGTCCAGGCGGGTCGTAAGGCTGGAATCGTCCAGCATAATCGTGCGGGACCCCACCATGATGGCGTCCACGATGTTCCGCATCTTATGCACCCGGCGCCGTGCGGCCTCGTGCGTGATCCACTTGGATTGGCCGGTATGCGTGGCGATCTTGCCGTCCAGCGACATGGCGGATTTTGCGATGACGAAGGGCATGCCGGTGCTGATGTATTTAATAAATACTTCGTTGAGGCGTTTGGCTTCATTTTCCAGCAGGCCGACTTCCACCGAAATGCCCGCCTCGCGCAAGCGGGCAATGCCCTTGCCCTTGACCAGCGGATTCGGGTCTTCCATCGCGATCACGACCCGGGCCGGGCGCATTTCGCAGAGGAGATCGACACAGGGGGGGGTGCGGCCCTGGTGGCTGCAAGGCTCCAGGTTGATGTAGAATGTCGCGTCGGCCAGTGACTGAGAGCCCGCATCTTCAACCGCATGGACTTCCGCATGGGGGCTTCCCGCGCTGTGGTGGTAGCCTTCGCCCAGCACCACGTTGTCCCGCACGATGACACAGCCCACCATCGGG
>SKJD01000385.1 GCA_007116095.1 Candidatus Hydrogenedentota bacterium | reverse complement strand
AACGCCAATGTTCCACGTGGAACAATCCCGTTGACGGATTATATGCAGTTCCACGTTGAAAAGTGATGCAAGCTACCTGCTCAAAATATTAGTAGGGCGTGTGTGGGCCTATTTGTCCGCGCAAACATAGCAGAAACATAGTAGCATTGGGCGAAACAGGTGAAGCATGCCCTATAATGAGCTGTCCGGGAGCGGGGTAATGCCCTGGTTGCCGCGCACCAAGCGCACACATGCGGCATAAGCCTGTTCCGGGCTTACCTTCTTCAGGCATTCGCGGGCTTCTTCCAGAGAGAGGCCATGCTCGGGATAGGGATCCGGGCCAGCGTAAAGCATTTCGAAGGGAGGGCGCAGCGGGGCGTGTTTTGCGGGTGAGGTACCACCGAACACCGCAGCTACCGGTACGTTCATGGCCGAAGCAATGTGCATGGGGCCGGTATCACATCCGAAGAAGATATCTGCACGGTGCACCAGCCACATGAAATGCTTTAAATCTGGCGCCAGCGGGGCAATGATTGGTTTACGCCGACATTGGTAATGCACCTTTTCGGCTACTTCCTGCTGCCCTGGACCATAGGTAAGCAAGACATCAAATCGCCCGTCCGCCAAAAGCAGGTCGCTCAATGCCGCGAAATGCGATAAAGGCCACTGCTTTTCAGCCCGATCGACCGGCGCATGGAGCACGGCAAGTAATTTGGCGCTGTGAAAGGTCTCAAAGAGATAGTGGTCAACCCCTTCCTGCACATCCTCCGGTACAAAAAGCGTAACATCCAGGGTATGTCGTTTCGCGCCAAGCGGCTTGATGAGTTCCAGGTTCTCTTCGATGCGGTTCATCTGCTGAGAGATCAGCGCAACCTTGTCATTCGCAAAGAGATAGCTCATCTCCCGGCTGCGTGGCGGGGCGAAGGCCAGACGTTTTTCCGCCCGACTCGCCTTCAGGATCAGTCCACTTTTGAGGGTTCCGTGAAAATCAATGGCAATATCATAGCGCTGCTCGCGGATCAATTTGCAAAATGTACGAAAACTGCGCGCATTGTCAAAAATTCCTTCTTCCCCACGCGCAAAAATCAGGGTATTGTCCACACAGGGGTGATCCTGTACGATGGCGGCGGATTTTGGTTCCACGGCCCAATCGATCTGGGCATGGGGGTGGGCGTCGCGCAAGGCGTGCAGTGCCGGCAATACGCGAACTACATCACCAATGGCGCTCAGTCGGATAAGTAGAATACGGGGGACGCCATTTTGCATGAAAGGGGTAGTCCAAATTCGACGGGTTAAGGGGTAAGAAGAGCATTATGGCGGAGAGGGAGGGATTCGAACCCTCGGTACGCTTCCACGCACACACGCTTTCCAAGCGTGCACCTTAAGCCACTCGGTCACCTCTCCGGAATGGCGCATTATAAATAAGTACGTCGGAAATGTCAAACCCGCGAGGTTTATCCCGCCTAAAATAGCGTATTCTGTCGTAAAAAATACTGCTATACCACCAAGGTGCATCCCTGTCCTGGACTCTGCTACTATCAGAAATTACACCTTTTTACAAAGGACGTATAACCTACCATTAAATCATTGATTTGATAATAATTTAGGGAAACTGGAGGGGGTATACCAAATGCAAGCGAATCCGATGTTAGGGGTATTGTTACATGCGATCGGGGGATTGGCCGCTGCCAGCTTTTATCTGCCCTATAAGCGTATCCAGCAGTGGTCATGGGAATCCTACTGGATTGTCGGCGGCTTTTTCAGCTGGATCATCGCACCCATTGTTGGTGCGCTGATTATTTGTCCCGATTTCTGGGGTATTATTCAGAATACACCCGGCAACGCCTTGTTCTGGACCTATCTCTTTGGTTTACTCTGGGGTATTGGCGGTTTGACCTTTGGCTTATCCATGCGTTTCCTGGGCTTGTCCCTGGGTTACGCCATTGCCCTGGGCTTTTCAGCAGGTGTAGGCACGATTATTCCACCCATTTTCTTCGGCGAATTTATCGAGTTGCTCAGCAACATATCCGGTCAGGTCACGCTGCTTGGTGTCGCTATTTCACTGGGGGGGATTGCCGTTTGCGGTCTGGCGGGCATGCGCAAGGAAGGCGAACTTACCGCAGAAGAGAAAACGGCCTCCATCAAAGAGTTCAGTCTGATCAAGGGATTGTGGGTAGCCATCTTCGCCGGCGTCATGAGCGCCTGCATGGCCTTTGTCTTCGCCGCCGGCAAACCCATCCAGGAAAACGCCCTGGCTCTGGGCACCCCGGAAATCTTTACGAACCTGCCGGTACTGGTTGTAGGCCTGCTCGGCGGTTTCACCACCAATTTCGTCTGGTGCATGTACCTGAATTTCAAAAACCAAACCTTTAAGAACTACACCAACGCCGAAACGCCCCTGCTGATGAATTACGCACTCGCCGCTGCGGCCGGAATTATCTGGTACTTCCAATTTTTCTTCTACAGCATGGGCACGACCCAGATGGGCCGCTATGAATTTTCTAGCTGGTCCATCCACATGTCTTTTATCATCGTCTTCAGTAATATCTGGGCGCTCTTGTTACACGAATGGAAGGGCACCAGCAGCCGTACAATCATGCTGGTGGTTTCCGGAATCATGTTGTTGATCCTTTCAATTGTAACTGTGGGCTACGGCAACTTCCTGGCCGACTAAGTAGTACAACATTTCTTCAATACAGATTTATATTCGCGTATGATTGTCACTACCTGAAGGGAGAATTTATCATGCACGTACAAAATGGCGTAATCGTCAGAACAAGCTTGATATCGTGGGCTGTGGGGAGCTTGGCGCTCTGTTGCGCGCTTCTGTTGTTCCCCCATAACGCAATGGGCCAGGAAAGCATGGACAAAGAAATAACAAAAGCTGCATACGGAACAACGCCCGACAGACAAGACGTCGACATTTACACGCTGATCAACGCCAACGGCATGGTCGCGAAGATCACCACCTTTGGCGGCATTGTCACCGAGCTGCACGTACCGGATCGGGATGGCGAACTGGCGGACATTGTCCTGGGCTTTGATACGCTCGATGGCTACCTGGAAGAACATCCCTACTTCGGCGCCATTGTCGGTCGCTATGGCAATCGCATCGCCAATGGGCGCTTCACCCTGGACGGACAAACCTACACGCTGGCGCAGAACAACAATGAGAACCACCTGCACGGCGGCATCGAAGGCTTTGATAAAAAAGTATGGGAAGCCGAGACCGTGGAACGTCCGGGTGCGGTCGGGTTGCAGTTGACCTACCTGAGCCCGGATGGTGAAGAAGGCTATCCCGGCAATCTGGTCACCCAGGTGACCTACTGGCTCAGCGACGACAATGCCCTGGTGATCCAGTACCTGGCCGAATCCGACGCCGCCACCCCGGTCAATCTGACCAACCACAGTTACTTCAATCTGAATGGTCAGGGCAACGGCGATATTCTGGATCACAGGGTTCAGATTTTTGCGGACCGCTACACCCCGGTCAACGATACATTGATCCCGACCGGCGAACTCGCCCCCGTAGCTGGCACGCCGTTCGACTTCACGGAACCCGAAAGCATTGGCGCACGAATTAACGCCGATCATGAACAAATCGAATATGGCCTGGGCTACGATCATAACTATGTATTGAACAACGACAGCGGTAATCTCGCCCTGGCCGCCCGCGTCATCGCTCCGGAGACCGGTCGCGTCATGGAAGTCCACACGACAGAACCGGGCATGCAGTTCTACACCGGCAACTTTCTCGATGGCGCCCAGGTTGGCAAGGACGACCAGGTCTACGAATATCGCTATGGCTTTTGCATGGAGACCCAGCACTTTCCCGACTCCCCGAACCAGGAAAACTTTCCCTCAACCATTCTGCGCCCTTGGGAGCGCTACGCTTCCACGACCATCTATAGATTCATGACCGAGTAAGCAACACCCGGCAGCGCCTTGCACCTTTTAGCAGGGCGTTGCCGATTTGCATTGCGACATGCCTGCACCCCCAGGCATGATGGGGAAGGATAAAACAATCATGACATTGACACCGATTGATGCTTTTGTCTTTATATTGTTCCTGGGGATGGTGCTGGGCATATCCCTCTGGGCCGGTCGCAAGGAACAAACCTCAGAAGACTATTTCCTGGCCGGTCGGCAACTTACCTGGCCGTTGATCGGCTTTTCGCTGATCGCCTCCAACATCTCCACCGAACACTTCGTGGGGATGGCGGGATCGGCTTT
>SKJD01000334.1 GCA_007116095.1 Candidatus Hydrogenedentota bacterium | reverse complement strand
AATAGAGTTCGCGGTCCGGATCATCCAGCGACTCGCCCCGCATCACAGGGGTCAGACTCACGGCGTCCAAGTCCTCCGGTATAGGCGCGCCCGCCAATTCCAGGAAGGTCGGGAAGACATCAAAGGTCAGTCCGGCGTAGTGGCTCTGGCTTCCAGCCGCCACCTGGCCTGGCCAGCGCACCGCAAAGGGCACCCGTAGCCCGCCGTCGTAGTGACTCTGTTTCCCGTCGCGCCAAGGGCCATTGTCCTGCGCATGCGGCAGGGAGCCGCCGTTGTCGCTGGTGAAGACCACGAGGGTATTCTCCACCTGACCGGTTGCCTCCAGCGTCGCCAGCACCCGACCAATACCATCGTCCAGGTGCTCGACAAAAGCGACGTTCTTGGCGCGGTCTTCATCCATCTCCGGAGCTAGCTCCCGGACCTTGGCATACCAATCATCCGGCGGCTCAATCGGGAAATGCGGCGCATTGTAGGCGAGATAGAGAAAGAAAGGCGATTCTGCGTCGGCCTGCTCCCGCAGGTAGTCACAGGCCCAGTCCGTGAAGAGGTCCGTGGCGTGACCCTCCACCTCCAGCACCTCGTCATTCCGGCGCATGTAGTTGTTTCCGTGCCGAAGGTGGTCCCAGTAGCTATCCATCATGTCCCCGAGGAAGCCGTGGAAGAAGTCGAAGCCGCGCTCATTGGGGGTGTTCGGAGACTCCAGGCCCAGGTGCCACTTGCCCACAATGGCCGTGTGGTAGCCCGCGCCCCGAAGTCCGTCCGCCAAGGTAGGCGTATTGGGGTCGAAGTAGCCCCAGGAATTCTCCGGATGCGTCCGGATCACGCCCGGCACCCCCACGCGGTCGGCATTCTTGCCGGTCAGCATGGCAGCGCGGGTCGGCGAACAGACCGTACAATTGGCGCGCATCCGGGTGAAGAGCATACCCTCTGCGGCAATGCGATCCATGTGCGGCGTGTAGAGGTCTGTGTCGCCGTACATCGAAACATCGCCATAGCCCTGGTCATCGGTCAGGATAAGCAGCAGGTTGGGTCGGGGGGCCGACGGGTCCAATCCGGAATAGGTGGACATTTCGACGGCTGTCCCCTGCTGTGCATCGGCATTGGCGGATACCCCCATCATCAGGGCGCCCAACATACTGGTCTGCAAGAATTCTCTTCTGATCATGGCCGTATTCTCCCCTGTCATTTCAGTGGTTGCCCGCAGACAACACGCAGTTGGGTCCGACCCCTGACGCCTCCGGAGAACTGTGTTAGCGCTCCACCCCATACATGGGGCTGCTGACTCCATATTCCGTCCGGGCCTGGATAATTTTTCGCATCTGTTCCGAATTCAACGGCGCCACCTTACCCAGCGCATAGGCCAAGTAACAAATCTGGGCGGCATGCTCCAGCTTTTCCATCTTCATGAAGGCTTCCATGAGCGTCTTGCCCACGGTCAGTGCGCCGTGACGGTCCATGAGCAAGCCGTCACACTCCCGGATATATGGCCGAATTGCTTCGGCGCCCTCTTTTGAACTGGGTGTGGCGTACGGCGCGGTGGGGATGCCGCCGAACATCGCGACCGTCTCCGGCAAGACCGGCGCCTCTAGCGAGATGCCCGCCAGGGTCAACGCGATGCCATAGGTCGGATGCGCATGGATGACCGCCATCACATCCGGGCGTTCCTCATAGGCCGCCAGATGGGTGAAAAACTCCGACGTGACCTTCCGCTCTCCCGCCACCAACTGCCCCTGGCCGTCGGCGATGATCATATCTTCGGGGAGCATCTCGGCTTTGGACATGCCGCTGGGGGTACAGAGATAGCGGTCTGGTCCCAGGCGCACACTCAGGTTGCCGTCGGTTGCAGCCACCATGCCCAGTTCATAGAGCCGCACGCCCAATTTGCAGATGCTTTCGCGTAATTCAACTTCGTTCAAGTGTACCTCGGTTCTATTCGGTTAAAGGCATGGCGTTGCTTCAAAAAATGGGCCAGGGCGCAACATATTCATTCGCGGTTACTTGCTCGGTTCCTGTTAATAGACTGGCGTACACCAACTCCGATACTGGTTGACCTTACCGTGAACCACGTCAAAATACATTTCCTGCAACTGGCGGGTAAAAGGGCCGGGTTCCCCATTGCCGATGACACGCCGATCGACCGAACGGACCGGGGCAACTTGTGCGCCGGTGCCGCAGAAGAAGAGCTCGTCGCAAACGTAAAGTTCCGTGCGCGAAATCGGGCGTTCTTCAACGTCCAGACTGAGATGCTGATCGGCCAGCTCCATAACCGTGTTGCGGGTAATGCCCACGAGAATATCCGCGGTCGGCGGCGGGGTGATGAGCTTGTCATTCATCACCATGAAGATGTTCATCGCGCTGCCCTCGGCGACTGTGCCGTCTTCACGCAGTAAAATCGCCTCATGGAAGCCAGCCTGCTTTGCTTCTGTCGCGGCGAGCGAGGAATTGATGTAGCTGCCGGTGGTCTTGGCGCGGCTGGGGATGGCGTTGTCCGAGAGGCGCCGCCAGGAGGAGACCGCCACGTCCAGGCCGCTTTCTATGTCCACATAATGCCCCAACTTGATGACATAACAACAGAGGCTGCTGGTAACGTTGCGAACCGTTGGCCCGAGGGAACATTCGTCCTTGTAGCAGATTGGGCGGACATAGACACCTTCCTTGAAACCACTGCGGCGAACCACCTCGGTGCAGATTTCCACGATTTCATCGTGGATTTCAGGTATGTCCATGCAGAGAATCCCGAAATTACGAACAAATCGATCGATGTGCTCGTGTAGTCGGAAGACGAAGATGTTATCTTCCTCTTTCGAGTAATACCCCCGAATGCCCTCGAATAGTCCGGTCCCGTAATTGAAGCCGTGGGTCATAATACTGATGTTGGCGTCTTCAATCGGAACGTAGTCTCCTTGAAAATAGGCGATGGCGCCCGGCTCCATGGTCGGCATAAACAAACACCTTTCTTTATCAAAATCCGCGTTTCTATAATGGCATGGCAATGGCGAAAAAACGGGCTGTAATTGCCCCAAACCGCTTCGCAATTCGACGTCCCGAGGATAAAAGCAGTCTAATTGTTCTACTTCATCATGCGCATCCAACAATTAAACACCTGGCGATGGCGCATATTTCCCAAGCCCCGAATGGCGCGTTCTTAAGTATCATCCTTTTTATCCGGCGCCTGCAAGGCGGCTCAGGCGTCGGCATTCCGCTGACGCAAGCGATCCACAGCCACGGCCAGTACAATAATGATGCCGATTACTATGTTCTGCACGTAGTTCGGAATACCGTAATGCATGCAGCCATTGCGCAGCACCGCCATAATAAGCGCGCCAATGACTGAACCCAAGGCGCTGCCCTGACCACCCCGCAGTGAACCGCCGCCAATGACTACCGCCGCAATGATGTCCAGCTCCATGCCCACGGCCGAGGTTGGGTCGCCCAAACCAAGATTGGCGTATTGCATGATGGCCGCAACGCCGGTAAACGCTCCACAAATTGTATAGACACAGACCCGGTGGAATCCAACCCGAATCCCGCAGAGCCGGGCCGTGGCCTCGCTGGAACCGATAGCGAACACATAGCGACCGAAGAGGGTGTAGCGCAGGATAAAGAAAAGTAGCACCAGAAGCACCAGCATGATCCACACCCCTGGGGCCACAGAGTACCACGCGCCGATGGTCGGCTCCACCACCATCATCCCACCGAGCCAATTCGAGCGGGTGTTCACCATCGACTGCCCTGCCAACCCCAAGGCGCCGCCCCGCGCCACCTGCATCATGCCGAGGGTGACGATAAAGGGCACAATGCCAAGATAAGCGATGATCATGCCGTTGATGAAGCCGCAGAGTGCACAGGCCAGGATGCCGCCCATGGCCGCAATCAGCGGCAGGGTCAGGCCGATGTCATCACCGCCGAAATGCCGCAGGATCAATGCTGTCACCACAGTACCCAGCGCCACCTGTGATCCTACACTCAAATCAATCCCCGCACTGATGATGACCAATGTCATGCCCAACGCGCCAATCCCGATGATCACCGCCTGGGTCAGGATCGTCTTGGTATTGTAGAGCGAGCTGAAGCTGTCGCCCGCAATGAAGTAAAAGATGACATAGACAAAGATCAGCCCGAGGAACGGCGCAAAAAGTCGAAGGGTCTGTTGGAGTTGCTTGTTCATCGGGTTATGCTTCGTCCTCCCTTGCGCTGCAAATCACGTTTTTTT
>SKJD01000107.1 GCA_007116095.1 Candidatus Hydrogenedentota bacterium | reverse complement strand
GGCAACGTTGGTTTTCGCGGCTTTTGTTGCAAACCGCTACCCAGTAAAAATACGACTCTACGCCTGGATTGGCGTGCTAATATACGCCTTGTTGTTTATTGGTTCGGACGAGGAGCTTTTCGAATACGTATTGCCTTTGGCGCCAGTGTTTATTCTCCTACTCCCCCGTCGCACCCTCCCGGAATTGCCTCTGCCCAATAAAATCTTCTACTTCGCACTCGCAATGATTGTAGCCGCGGGCTTCGTCGTCAGCATTCACTGGCCATTGCAGCTGTACAACTACGTCTTGCTCACATGCTATACCGTGTACGTACTGGGGAGTATGGTGCTGTATAGGCTGTTGTTGCGCCGGGCGTGAACAGGCATAGTTATCTGGAGTCGCAAACTTTAGTTTGCGGCCTTCGTGCACCAGCACGAAGGGAGGCGGTCACCAGCCGCATCCGATCCCTTTGCGCAGGCGCAAAAAAGCGCAAAGTGAACTTTGCTACTCCACATGAAACAGCAAAGCCTGCTTCGCTACTACATAAAAACACAGGGTCATCGCGGGCGGGGTTGCCGGCGATGACCCTGTGGTGGTGTTTTACGAAGTAGGTGTTGGGTAAACCGTGTAGCGGCGGCTGAGGAGAAAGCAGACGCCGAGCTTCGGCCTACATTTTCTGCATCAGGGCCAGGAACTCTTCGTTGTTTTTGGTCTTCTTGAGCTTGGAGATGAGCAGCTCGCTGGCCTTATCAAGCTCCATGGGCGTCAAGATGCGCATCAGGAGCCACAGGCGCTGCAAATCTTCCTCGGACATGAGCAGCTCTTCCTTACGCGTGCGCGACTTTTGCACGTCGATGGCCGGGAAGATGCGTTTTTCCATCAGGCGGCGGTCCAGGTGCAGCTCCATGTTGCCAGTGCCCTTGAACTCTTCGAAGATCACGTCGTCCATGCGGCTACCGGTGTCGATGAGCGCGGTCGCGAGGATGGTCAGGCTACCGCCTTCCTCGATGTTGCGCGCCGCGCCGAAGAAACGCTTCGGGCGTTGCAGCGCGTTGGAGTCCACGCCACCGGAAAGCACCTTGCCGCTGGCGGGCACGATGGTGTTGTAGGCGCGGGCCAATCGGGTGATCGAGTCCAGTAGAATGACCACATCCCGCTTATGCTCCACCAGACGCCGGGCCTTATTCAGGACCATCTCGGCGACCTGTACGTGGCGCTCCGGCGGTTCGTCAAAGGTCGAGGCGATCACTTCGCCATGCACCGAGCGCTTCATGTCCGTGACTTCTTCCGGGCGCTCGTCAATGAGCAGGACGATGATCGCGACTTCCGGGTGGTTGACCTTGATGCTCTTGGCGATTTTCTGCAAAAGCACCGTCTTCCCGGTGAAGGGCGCGGCGACAATCAAACCACGCTGGCCCTTGCCGACCGGCGCGATCAGGTCCATCACCCGCATGTCCACATCATCGTCGCCCGTCTCCAGAGAGAGCCGCTCGTTCGGATGCAACGGCGTGAGGTTGTCGAAGATAATCCGCTTGCGCGCCACTTCCGGCGATTCCTCGTTGACCGATTCCACCTTGAGCAGGGCGAAGTAACGCTCGCCTTCTTTCGGCGGCCGGACATGCCCGGTAATGCTGTCGCCGGTGCGCAGACCGAACTTGCGAATCTGCGAGGGCGAGACGTAGATATCGTCCGGGCCAGGCAGATAGGAGTAGTCCGGTGAGCGCAGGAAGCCGAAGCCGTCCGGCAGAATTTCCAGCGTCCCGATACCATAGATCGAACCGGCCTTCTCAATGCTCTTCTGGAGCACAATGAAGATGAGGTCCTGCTTCTTCAGGCCGCTGTATTCTTCAATACCCAACTCATTGGCCATATCAATGAGCTGCGGCATGGTCATTGCCTTCAGCGACTGGATATTAATCTCCGGTCCATTGTTCTGTTCCGGCATGTCTTCGTTTGCCACATCCAGAATATTCGGATTCTTTCGCGGCTGGGGTTTACTTGTTCCACTTCTTCGCATAGTACTGTTGCTACCATTTCTCGGCGGTCGGTTCTGACCTGTGCGGCTTGCATTACCACCGGTCTTTCGTGGTCCCACTTTGGCTCTCGGCTTGGCCGATGTCTTATCAGGGACTGCTTTGTCTGACATTCATGTTCCTTTCGGTTCCCCGCGCATAACTTCCTACTTCATGTGTATGTTGGGATGATAGTATGGCTGGATTAAAACACGTATTATTGGTTAATTATTAGTTGAATTACGCAGCAATGCCGTTTCGATTGCGCTATCCGGGCCTCCGGGGCGCATGAAAATATTCCACCGGCATGCTTATCGGATTGCCTGTACTGGAATTAATAATCTGGAAATCCCCGCTCAGCATGGAAACGGCCTAATGAATTTCGGCCCAATTCTTTCCGATCCCCACATCAACTTTAAGCGGCGCTTTCAACACATAGGCTGCTTCCATAACCTGGCGCAACCACTCGGCCACGGCTTCCGCGTTGGACGCCGGCGCTTCCAGCACCAGTTCATCATGTACCTGGAGGAGCATGGAGGCCTGATGCGCTTCCTGCTCCCGGTCCACCGCCAGCATCGCCAGCTTGATGATGTCCGCCGCACTCCCCTGTACGGGCGTGTTCATGGCCATCCGTTCCGCGGCATTGCGCGCCTGCGGATTACTGCTTTTCAAATCAGGTAGATATCTGCGGCGTCCCAGCAGGGTGCTGACGTATCCATCTTCACGCGCCTGCGCCAGCGTGGCGTCAATCCACGCTTTCACCCCCGGAAACTGCTTGAAATAGGCCTCGATATACACCGACGCCTCCTTGTTGGAAATCTTTATATTCCGCGCCAGTCCGAAGGCGCTAATGCCGTAGATAACCCCGAAATTTACCGCCTTGGCCTGTCGACGCATCTCGCCACTGACTTCCTCGGGCGGAACCTGGTATATGCGTGCGGCGGTCTCGGTGTGAATATCGGCATCCCGGCGGAAACTGTCGAGCAAACCTTCATCCCCGGCCAGGTGCGCCAGCACACGCAACTCGATCTGGGAATAGTCGGCGGAAATCAGGCAAAAATCTTCCTTACCCGCCACGAAGCCTTCGCGAATTCTGCGGCCCAAATCGGACCGAATCGGAATGTTCTGGAGGTTGGGATCGCTGCTGGACAGGCGCCCGGTCGCGGCAATGGCCTGGTTATAGGAAGTGTGCACTCGTCCGGTCGCTGGATTCACCAGCTTGGGTAAGGTTTCGACGTAGGTTCCCCGCAGTTTCTCCAAGGAACGGTACTCCAGGATCAGCGCCGGCAGCGGGTGCTTGTCGGCGAGGGTTTCCAGAACCCGTTCATCGGTGGAGTAGCCGGTTTTGGTCTTGCGTACCGGCTTGAGACCGAGCTTGTTGAAGAGAATGCCCTGCAGTTGTTTTGGGGAATTGATATTGAAGGATTCCCCGGCAGATTCAAATATAGCTTCGTTGAGTGAACTCAGGCGTTCATTAATTTCCTGGTGTAGCGTAGCAAAGACCGTGGGATCAAGTTTGACGCCACAGCGTTCCATACGCATCAGGACGTGGAGTAAGGGGAGTTCTACTTCATCGAAGAGTTTTCTGAGTTGGCGTTGGTCCAGTGCTTTCTGGAAAATATCCGCCAGGCGCCAAGTCACCTCGGCATCTTCACAAGCGTAGGTACATGCCCGGTTGAGCGGTACCTTGTCGAAAGTGGTTGTTTTGGCGCCTTTACCAATCAGGTCGGAAATGGGAGTCAGCTTGCGCTTGAGGTGTTGTAAGCTGAGTTCATCTAAATTGTGCCTTAATCGAGATGAATCTGTCAAGTAAGACGCAATCATTGTATCCAGGATGACACCTTGCACCGAAACGCCCGCCCGTTCGAGCACCACAAGATCGTATTTAATGTTGTGGCCTATCTTGCCGATCCGTGCATCTTCCAGGGCGGGGCGCAGCATGTCCAGGGCCTTTTCACGGGGTATCGGGTGCTGCTGAACCAGGGTAGTGAGGTCCTCGGGGTCCTCGAAATACTGCAAGGCTTCGTCACAGTGCGCTACCGGAATATACCAGGCGCTTCCCGCCGCGCAGCTCAGGGAAACTCCCACCAGTTCCGCCTGCATCGGGTCAGTGGATGTCGTCTCGGTGTCCAGGGCGACCGCACCGACCTTGCGGATACGTTCTATCACCGCCGCCAGCGCCGCCTCATCAAGAACCAATTCATACGCCAGCTCCTCCGCCGTCTCCGGCGCTTCCTC
>SKJD01000309.1 GCA_007116095.1 Candidatus Hydrogenedentota bacterium | reverse complement strand
CCCAGCAATTTCCCGATGCGCGCACCGTATGACTGGAGCGTGCAATGGGTCGCCGCCCTCTACGATGAGTACATGTGGAGCGGGTCGACCGAGCTGGTTAAACGCTACTGGGAAGTCCTGGTGAAGTACTGGGACCATGTCCTGGAAATGGTCAACGAAGACGGTGTCTGGCTCTCACCAATGGTCCTGGCGGATATCCGTATCGGAGTGCGCCCCATTTCCGGCAGCCATTCCAGCGGCATTGTCACCCCGTGGATCATCGAGCGGCTGGACTGGAGCGCGAGGATGGCCGACGCCCTGGAAGACACGACACATGCCGAGGCCTGGCGGACGATGGTGGAGAAAATGACGACGGCGTTCCGCAAATACCATATTGTCCCGGCCGAGGGCGACGTGCCCGCGCATGTGGGAGATCGCTATAATGTCGACAACCCCGACGCCGAACGCGGCTACAGCCAGGCCGGACAGACCATCGCCGTGACTTACGGGTTGCTGACGGAAGACGAGGCCAAGGCGAACCTGGACTATGCCTTCCAGGCCCCGGACGGCGCCCCGCCGGAAGGGGTGCTGCGCTGGAACAACCCCACCTACTTCTACCGCGTGCTGCGGGCCCTGACCGATGTGGGGATGACCGAACGCGCCATGAACCACATGTTCGAGCGCTATGCGAATTACCTGCCCTGGGAAACGCGTAACCCAACCCCGGACGCCTTCCAGGGTCCCATGGGCGGTCCACTGCCGGAGTACTGGATCAGCCGGGAAGACCAGGGGCTGGAAGCGGATGAAATCAATCACACACAGCCGGACGACGAGACCGGCTCCCACGGCTGGGCGGCCGTGCCCCTGCTCTGGCTGCACGAATGTGTATTGGGCATTACCTGGTCGGAGCCGGGCGGCGGTGGCCTGCGGATTGCGCCCGACGCCATGGGCCTGCCGTTTGTCTCGGGGCATTCCATGACGCCAAAGGGCCGGGTTTGGGTCTACTGGGATCCGCAGCAGTGGCGTCTGGAAATCGAACTGCCCGAAAACGCCCCGACAGAAATTGTTATGCCGGCGGTCTGCGCCCACGTCTACGATCGTTGCCGAGTGATGGAAGGCCACGCCGACCGCACCGCCCCGGGGGTATACCATGCACGGAAACCAGGTCGGGTCGTATTGCAAATTCTGTAACACCCTGTTCGGCCATCTGCATAGGGCAAGCAAATATTTACATAATCGCGGGAACCGAATCAGCTTAGAGGAGAACGACACATGACAAACGCAACAGACACCGCCCCGGTCAAGGTAGGCCTTTTCGGTATCGGCCTCGACACCTACTGGCCGCAGTTTGAGGGCCTGAAGGAACGCCTGGAAGGCTATCAGAAACGCATTCACGATCGCCTGGCGCGCGAAGGCGTTGAGGTAGTGGATGCCGGGCTGGTGGACAACGTGCCCAAGGCTCGGAAGATCGGCGATGTTTTCAAGAAAGAAGACGTGGAAATCATCTTCCTCTACGTCTCTACCTACGCCCTGAGCTCCACGGTGTTGCCGGTGGTCCAGAAGGCGAAGGTGCCGGTGGTGGTGCTGAATCTGCAACCCACACGCACGCTGGACTTCGAGTGGTTCAACGGCCTGGGCGACCGGGGCAAGATGACCGGGGAATGGCTGGCCAACTGCCAGGCCTGCTCGGCCCCGGAAATCGCCTGTGTCTTTAACCGCGCCGGGATCGATTACCACCTCGTGACCGGGACCCTGGACGACGAGGAAGCCTGGGACGAACTCAACGCCTGGATCGATGCCTCCCGGGTGGCGGCGGTGATGCGCAATACGCGGGTTGGCGTACTCGGCCATTATTACTGCGGCATGCTCGATGTCTACAGCGCCATGACCCAGCAGGCCGCCGTGTTCGGGTGCCACTTCGAGCTGCTGGAGATGTGCCAATTACACAAGCTCCGCGAATCGGTGACGCCAGCACAACTGGAGGCAAAGCTCAAGCAGTTCCAGGAAGAGTTTGACGTCGTGCCAGAATGTGATGAAGAGGAACTGAGCCGCGCCGCAAAGACCTCCTGCGCCCTGGACCTGCTGGTGGAAAACAATGAACTCGGTTCGCTTGCCTACTATTACGAAGGCGAGGACGGCAATGATTACGAGAATATCGCCACTTCGGTGATTGCCGGCAATTCGCTGCTCACGGCCCACGGCGTGCCGGTCGCGGGTGAGTGTGAAATCAAGAACGTCCAGGCCATGAAGGTGATGGACAGCTTCGGCGTGGGCGGTTCTTTCTCGGAGTTCTATCTGATGGACTTCAACGATGACGTGGTGCTACTGGGACACGACGGCCCCGGCCACATGACCATCGCCGAGGGACGGGTCAAGCTGGTGCCGCTGCCGGTCTTCCATGGCAAGCCGGGCAAGGGCCTTTCCATTCAGATGATGGTGAAGAACGGCCCCGTGACGTTGCTGTCGGTCGTACAGGACGGTGACGGCAACCTGAAATTCCTCGTGGCGGAAGGCGAGTCCATCCCCGGCCCCATTATGGACATCGGCAACACCAACAGCCGCTACCGCTTCTCCATCGGCGCGAAGGAATTTGTGAACCAATGGTCCAAGGCCGGCCCCGCGCACCACTGCGCCATCGGCATCGGCCACATTGCCCTCAAGCTGGAGAAACTCGCCGCTATTCTAGGCATTGAGTGCATCCGCGTATGCTGAGTACGTAGCACGAGTATGTAGTGTAACGACAACACCCCGGAAATCGGTGAACGCACCTATCTCCGGGGTGTCTTGTATCATCTCCACTCACACCCATAAAAAACGCCCCCGATGCCGGAGCAACGGAGGCGCGTAGGGTCAGATAGTATCGAGACAGGATTAGGCCCAGGTGATCTCGCCGGGGCGATCGTCGATCATGGCTTCCTTCAGGAAACGCACGGCGCGGGTCAGGCCTTCCACATTGGTCATGAGGCTGTCTTCGTGCTCGATGCAGACGGGGCCGTCGTAGCCCAGGAGCTGCAGGGTCGAGAAGAAGTCCTTCCAGAATTCCAGGCTGTGACCATAACCACAGGTCCGGAACAACCAGGAGCGCTCGGCCTCTTCGCCGTAGTGCTTGGTGTCCAGCACGCCGTTGACGGCCGCATTCTGCGGGTCGACGCGGGAGTCCTTGGCGTGCACGTGGAAGATGGCGTCGCCGCCGAGGGCGCGCAGGCTCGCGATGGGATCAATACCCTGCCAGAAGAAGTGGCTCGGGTCGTAGTTGGCGCCGAGGTTCTTGCCGCAGGTCTCACGGATTTTCAGGATCGTCTCCGTATTGTACACGACGAAGCCGGGGTGCCCTTCAAACGCTACGCGGACGCCGTGGTCTTCGGCGAACTTGGCCTGCTTCTGCCAGTAGGGAATCACCTTCTCGTTCCACTGCCATTCCAGCACTTCCAGATAGTCCGGCGGCCAGGGGCAGGTCACCCAGGACGGCTTGGTGGCGTTTTCGTCGGAACCGGGACAGCCGGAAAAGTCCACGATGGTCTTGAGGCCCATCTTTTCCGCCAAGAGAATGGTCTTGGTCTGGCTATCCTGGCACTTCTTGGCAAAGCTTTCATCCGGATGCAGCACGTTGCCGTGACAGCTCAGCGCAGCCAACTCAATACCTTCACCGTCCAGCAGCGCCAGCAGCTCATCGCGCTTGGGCTTGGATTCCAGCATCTCGTCCAGCGGGCAATGGGCATCGCCCGGATAGCCGCCAGTGCCCAGCTCAATGGTCTTCAACTCCAGCGGGCGGATAATGTCCATTACTTCCTTCAGTGACTTATCACCGAAGAGGACCGAAAATAAACCGAGTTTCATGAATGTACCCTCCGTACAAAGGTCATAGTGGTTGTCGGCATGTACTGCCGTTTCACCTCATGTGACACGGCACATGAAGTCGAACACATGCGCCGTAAACGCAGCGCTTGCGCGTGTGTATGCAATTGGATCAGACCGTTTCCCACTTGCGTGATTCAGCGGCCTTTTCCACGGTATCCAGTACCCGTTGACATTTCACTGCATCGTCGAAGGTCGGGAAAGTAACATCGTTCTGGTCGAGCTGGCACAGGAACTCGCGCATTTCATGCACGAAGAGGTGCTCGTACCCGATGATGTGCCCCGGCGGCCACCAGGCCTCGGTATACGGCTGGCCTTCACACGCGATGATGCGGCGGAAGCCCTGCAGTGTGTCGGGATCGGCGCTGTTGTAATAGTGGAAAATGTTCATGTCTTCCTGG
>SKJD01000288.1 GCA_007116095.1 Candidatus Hydrogenedentota bacterium | reverse complement strand
CGAGCCTGCACCCGAACCTACACCTGCGATTGAACCGGAGCCGGAGCCGGAACCAACGCCGGAGCCTGCACCCGAACCGGAACCAGAAATCGAGGTGGAGACCGAGGCGGCGCCCGTAACGCCGGAGGAAAGCGCTGAAGCCATTGCCTTGCCGCCTGAGCCTGAGCCTGAGCCTATAGAACCGGCAGAGCCAGTCGAAGAAGACGCGGCGTCTCCCGACACACCACTCGAAGCTTCGGAACCGGAACCGGTGTTGCCCGAACGCTTTCACACGGCCCAGGTGGAACCAGAACCACAGCCAACGCCGGAAGAATCACCGCCAAATACTGGTCGCTCCCGGGGACTTCAGAATGAAGTGCGTAATCGGGGCTTCACCAACTACGACGCCATCCAGGATCAATTGGCGCCCTATCTGCAAGAAATAAAGCGGCAGGTGGAACGCCGCTGGAACGAGGCCCTGCTGACGCGCTATTCCGGCACCTCGCCCACCATGGCCACGGTGGACTGCGCCATCGCCCCGGATGGCAGCCTGGTCTCTGTGGAAATTGTGGGCGCCCCCCGCGATCCGCTCTTTGCCGCGCTGTGTCGCGACGCCATCGAACGCGCTGGACCTTTTGCGCCATTCCCCTTTGAGGTGCCGGACCTCTACCGCAACCAGAACCTGGAAATCCGCTGGACGTTCAATTTCCTGTAAGGGTATGGAAGAAACTACTGTTGAAAGTGATGCCTGAAAACGACATCTGGACCTATTACCGTACGGAGTACCGGACCCCATGTTAGAATCGCTGGAATTGCTGCGACAGGGCGGTTGGCCGATGATTCCGCTGGCCCTTTGTTCGCTGGTTGCCCTGGCCGTCATTCTGGAGCGCTCGTTCGTGCTACGACGTCGGAGGATCATTGAAGACCGTATTGTGCGCGCCCTGGAGGAATACCAGGGAGAAGCCTCAGCCGAGCGTATGATTGCCCTGTGCCGACGCTCCCGCGCCCCTTTTGCGCGCATAGTCGAGGAAGTCGTACAAACCCGTCGGCTAGAGCACGCCCAAGCCATCGAGGTGATGCACGCCGTGGGCCGCACGCAGGTCGGACGTCTTGAGCGCGGCCTGACCATGGTGGAGATCATCGCGGGCATCAGTCCCCTGATCGGCCTGCTCGGTACGGTGCTGGGCATGGTAACCGTCTTCAACGCCATCACTGTGGAGGGGCTGGGCAATCCCCAGGTCCTTGCCGACGGCATCTCCAAAGCCCTGATAACCACGGTCGCCGGGCTTTGCGTCGCCATTCCCGCCCTCGCCTTTCACGGCATCTTCAGCAAGCGCGTGGAAGAACTGGCGACGGAAATGCAGAACCACGCGACCGGCTTCATCGTGAAGTTGCAGGGCATGCAGGCATCAAGGTCAACTCAGTCAACGTCGCGCCCGACCGCCCAAACCCAGCCTGTGGAGGTTCAACGCAGCCGGAACACGACCCAAACATCCTCTCATCCCCTCCAGGCGCCCAGCCTGCAAGAGGCCGAGCAACTCCTGGAGGATCTGGACCGACAACCGCGGGAATAGCGGCAGCTACTCCTCGACGATCACCCGGAAGCCAACATTAAAGACCTTCTGATACGGGAGATAGGCGAAGCGCATCGATGCCGTGGCGTCGACAGGCCGCTCATGCCAGGAACCGCCCCGGGCCACCCGCCGGGTCCGTAGGTCATCGTCATCATGTTCCGTCGCCGATGCATCGTAGGGGTATGGCAGGTAGGCGGAGCGGGTCCACTCACTGACGTTGCCTATCATGTCGTAGAGTCCCCAGGCGTTAGGCGCGTACTGGCCAATGTAGTTGGTGACCAAGGCCCCGTCGTTGAAGCGGTCCTCACGCAGGGGATAATGGTGGTCCGGGTCCCAGGGATGCAGGCTTTGCAGCATGCTCCCCCCATCGAAGCCGGTGCGGGTGAAAAGCCGTGTATGGTCCGACATATTCGCATACCCCGAGAAATCGTCTTCCAGGCCGCCCCAGTAAAACGGCTCAATACTCCCGGCGCGGGCCGCCCATTCCCACTGGGCCTCGCTCGGCAGGGTCACCTGCAATCCTGTTTCTTCGCTCAGCCAGGCGCAAAAGGCCATGGCCTCCTCCCAGCTCACCCGGGAGACCGGTTGCTGCGGATGGTTCGCGATTTTCCCGGGTATGGCCTTGTCCTTGCCCTTGCCCTGGTGGTAGCCCGTGTCATGCTCGGGGTCGAAGCGGGCGAATTGGGCGTTGGTGATCTCTGTCTCGGCCATCCAAAAGCCTTCAGAAATTTCCACTTCCTCACGGGGCTGCTCGTCGGGATACCCCTCCAGGCTGCCCATGACAAAGCGCCCGGCAGGTATCCGGCGCAGCGCAATCTGCTCTCCCGCGCCCATTTCAAGTGTCCGGGAATCCACTTCTTCCCCGGCCTGTAACGT
Source organism: Candidatus Hydrogenedentota bacterium (assembly GCA_007116095.1). GTDB lineage: Bacteria > Hydrogenedentota > Hydrogenedentia > Hydrogenedentales > SCBR16-9 > SCBR16-9. Next base: position 1,814 of record SKJD01000288.1, on the reverse strand, counting down.
GCGGGCGGCTTCCGGGGCCAAGGCATATGCTTCGGCGTCCAGGCCGTCCTCTGTCGGAAATTCTTCGTAGTCAGGCATGACAAAGTCCACCGGCGGGGCCTGCAAATGCGTCCGAATCAGCGCTTCGTATTCGGCTTCCGGATCAGTTGGATGACTGCCAAAGCGCCGGGCCAGTTCAATGCGGCGCTCCGCCTGGTTGTGCCCCCGCGCCTCCGGCGGATTCCAACGGCCATAGAAGGGCGCGTTGAAATCGATCCAGGTGTAGAGGCGTTCCCAATCTTCCCGGCTAAGATCAACGCCGTAGTGCCCCTTCTCCAGCATCTGAACGAGCGGACTGGTCGAGGCATGGAACTCCATCGCCACATGCATCATCAACTGGCTCTCCGGGCCCGGGCGACGCGCGTAGGGATTCAGGTTGTCATAACTCTCCTCTACCTCCCGGCTGGTGTCCGGCACCTGGCGGCGCGCCGGAATTCCCGCCGGGCCGTCGTAGGAGAGATCGTTGCGCGCAAAGGAGAGGCCGCCGCCCGGTTCCTGCGGGTTGTGGCAGCCCACACAATTTCGCTCCAGCACCGGCTGCACTTCAAATCCATAGGCGTAGGGACGCGGTTCACCCAACCAGGGTTCAATGGCGCGAGGTTCCTGACGGAAGGCGATGCTTGAGACGCTCGGCGGGCTTTGATTCATCCCCTCATGACAGCCGATACAGGAGACCCGCTCCCCAGGCATGGCCAAGGTCCAGCTCCGCATGAGCTGCAGCGCACGGCCTTCCTCATCAATCGGCTGGATGGAAACCGGGGTGTCAGCCGGGACCTCAAAATAGGCCGATCCGTCCTTTTCCACGGGCACGGTGCCCAGGATACGCCTGACATCCCAGGGGCCTTGCACCCCACGTGACACGGCATGGTGGTTCCCGGTATTGGAGTAAGCAAAGTGATAGGCAAATATACGCAAGCGGTCCACCGTACCACGCGGAATACCGGTCAGCCCTTCACCGGCATAAATATCCTGGATCAGCATGGTCCCGGTCGTCTCCCCTTCGACAATACGATCCGGAATTACCGGAGGTAGCTTGCGTGGCCGCACGGGAATCGGGTCAAACAACGCCGCGCCTTCTACTTCGTGGAGGAGGAGCATGTTGTCGAAGATGTCAACCAGGTAAATTCCCCAGAGCGCCTCGGGATCACGTTTCATGGAGACCAGAAAATGGTGATCGCTTAACGGATGGGGATATACAAAATGTGGCCAGACGCCGTCAACAAGGTTGTCGCGCACATTGCCCACGACATCCTTGCCATAGCCCGGAATCTCTTGCACGAAACCGGTCTCTTCCGCGGGCAGCACCTCCGGGTGAATGTCGAGCGGCGATGGCCGCGTTTCCGCCCAGTCCAACGACTCCGGGGTATAGCGGAAGGGATATTCCCGGGCCAGAGCGGGATCAATAATCGCCAGGCGACCGGACTCCCCGATGCCATGGTGTCCGCCAAGGATTGCCACGGTTTTCGTGGGATGCCCTGGAATGGGCCTGGCGTGACGGATGGCTGTGGGAAACATGGAGCCGCTGCCATAGTATGCGCGTTGCCCTGTGCCGTCCGGGTTCATCGTAAAGAGGAAGCGGGAAAAATAGTGGGCCAGATCGCTGTATTCCCAGCGCATATACATCACCGAACCGTCATTGCGGACGGTGGGATGTTGCGGGTGCACCTGGTCGAAAGTGAGCTGACGCAGCGCCTGGGTTTCGGGGTCAAGCAGGTAAAGGTCCGACATGATGCTCGAGCCGCCCACACAATCCAAAGCGCCATAACTCGCTGTGG
>SKJD01000424.1 GCA_007116095.1 Candidatus Hydrogenedentota bacterium | reverse complement strand
TCCGTAAATGCGGAAGACGTTGCTGCCCACGGTCAAGAACTGCTCGGCGGAAAACACCGGGCCTTCGAGTTCTTCCTGTTGCTGTTGTTGTTGCTGCTGGCGTTGCAGGGGCTGTTGCTGGCGTCCATCGATTTGACGCGGTTGCTCCCCAAGCCCCAGCAGGGCATTTAACTGTCCCACATCCGTAAACGGCGCCTCGGTCCGGGTGATCGTGTAAATCTCTTCCGCCATGTCGAGGTCCATCGGATTCCCGGTGATGACGCCGATGACCGCCGCCAGGGTCTCGGGCTCGGCGGTGTTCACATTAACCCGACCGGCCCAGTCGCCATGCACGGTCAGGTGCTCGGGCAGGGGCAGTTGATCTTCTTCCGGGTTACCGAAATAGATTTCCGGGGTAATCCCGCGTATCAGGAGCAGCTCTTCGATGGAATCCATTGGCCCATTCTTGGCCATATACGGGATTTTCGCCTGCTGATAAAATTCCGTTTCCGCGCCTTCCGGCCGGACATGTTCTTCCTCCCCGTAGTCCAGCCAGTCCAGGATGGCGTCCACGGGGTCTTCGATGTCCGGATTCCGGAAGTAGAAAAAGTCACGCAGCGCCTGCACCAGGAGTTCCCGTTCAACCGGCGGATACTGGGTGTTGTCCATCAGGGCGTTCAGGTTGATCTTGCCGTACTCGTCCATGATGGTCGTGCGCATCAGGGCGTCGTTGATTGGCTCGAACGGCTGGGGACCATACCAGGGCGTCATGTCCAGCACCGAATCAAAATAGGCGCCCGGGTATTCCTCGTCCGGCAACTGCGCCTCCGCCAGCAAGGCCAGGCCATTGGCCACCGCCGAACGCGCCGCCACCAGGGCTTCCAGCTCCATCGTATGGTTCATTGTCAGTGTGGCGTCGACCCGGGCTTCGTAGCTGAACTCAATCACCAGCACACTCAGCAGGACAATAAAGACCAGGGCCAACAGCAGCGCGACGCCCCGCTTCCCGCTGGCGGGACTTCCCTTGCCTGCGGGCCGTTGCCGCGAACCGTATTCCGTGCTGTTGTATCCAAAGTAATAGCGCCGCATCACGAAGCCCCCGGCGTTCCACCGTTTTCCATATCCAGGAAGTGATCGATGTGGTGGTTCATGTCCTCAAACGGCCCGACAATGCCCGCACCGCCCGGCAGCATGAACGTCATGTCCAGGTCGGGATGGTCCACCGGATTCAGGCCCCGTTGCCAATCGGCATTGAGCTGCGCCTCCGTGCGCGGCAACCCCACCTGTATCCGCACCGCCCAGGGCAAGCGTCCCTCCTCCAGCGAGTCCCATTCTTCATACCAGGTATCGTCCAGCCCGTCATAGTAGGAGAGCTTGAAGGTGTGGATGGGGATGAAGCGTTCGACGATCAGGCTTTCCGGCGCTTCGGCCCCCGTCAAGTCCAGTTGCTCCGTGGTAATGATAAGGGGCTCCTCATAAATCCGCAGGTAAAGCTGCGAGTCGCCTTCGTCGTAACCGGGCAGCCAGTCACCGCCCAGTTCGCCCGCATCGCCCACGGTATAGTGCACGACTTTCCGCATGCCCGGCAGCGCATACGGCCCCGACAGCGGCAGGGAAGTGCAGAAACGGACATAGTCCGCCGGACCCAGTTGGCTGCTGTCCTCTTCGCCCAGGAACTGGTACTCGGGCCGGATGCAGGCGGAGTCGGTGTAGACCGCCGGGAAATGCTGCGAGAAATGCTCCTGGAGATACTGCTTGTAGCGGAGACGTTCGGCGCTGTCCTGGGCCAAGATCATGGAGTCGGTCACGGACGCGAAGCTGGCGTAGATGATGCCGACCATGATGACGAGGATCGAAATGGCCACCATGAGCTCAAGCATGGTGAAGCCGCCCTGCTGTTGGCGGCGGTGTAATGTAGTCAGGCCGGGAAACTTCATGCGGTGTTGCATCAAAAGCCCCCCTCAATGCCGGTGTTGTACACCAGAAACTCCATCGAACGCGCACGGTTCGGATGGTTCAGGGTCGCGGTGACGGTAAACAGCAACACCTCATCATAGGCTCCGGACTCATAGGCGTCGTAGCTCCAGGTATAGTCCAGGTAGCGGGCGCCAAAATCGCCGGAGCCGCTCATGTCGCCGTTGAGCACCCCCATCTCCGCAATCGCCAGGAGATTCTCCATCAGATGCGCTTCCGCCGCCGCCTCATCCATCTCGATATGCAGGCTCATCGCGCCGTAATGCGCATCCATCAGAATAAACACCGCAAGCCCCAAAATGGCCACTGCGGTGAGTACTTCGATCAAGGTAAAGCCGTATTGGTCATGTCGGCTTGTTGTATGGTGAAAGTGCTGCATCATTCTATATCACGCCACCCATCATAAAAACGGGTGGTAGAAAGTACGGGGTCCCAAATAACGGTGTAATAATTTTGCCCGTCATCCTGAAAGTAAAACGCGCTTTTTTCCATGAAGCCCAGCGCGCCGACTTCAACCTCGACGAGGCCTTCACTGAAAACCATGCCGTCCACCACGATCTGCGCCAGCTGGATTTCATCCCGCAAGCGCGTCATGCCCAGGGTCGGCTGCTGCACCACGACTTCCACAGGTTCCATGCTGTCGTCCAGGGAGAACTGGTCTTCATCTCCGAACAGGGGCCCAATCTCATCCAGGATGCCACCCTCGAACTCGACATTCTCAGCGCGGTCCAACGTGGCCTGGCGTGCGAACTGGGCGAAGCGATCACCCATTTGCATATTCGCCAGTTCATCGTCATAGTCCAGCGCGTCGTTGCCCGCGCCCTGCATGCCCATCCTGCCAGCGCTCATCTGCTCCAGCAACTGGCTGCGCCCCATGCCCGAGGCCTGACGTAATTGCATGAATTGGGCCAGCTCGTCCGGCGCGGCTTCATCTTCGTCCAGCTCCGGCAGTTCCCAGCGCACGACGTGGTATTCCTGGTTGTCCAGGTCAAAGCGCACCACATGCCGCTCGCGACGCATGGTCGACTCGGCCAGCACCTGCCGCCCGTAGGCCGCCAGATGCCGCGCCTCGCCTTCCAGGCGGCTGAATACGATGGCCGGCATAAGCTGGGGAATGGCAATGGCCGACACCACCCCGATGATGAAGATGACAATCGTCAACTCGATCAGGGTGAAGCCACCCGTCCGGGCATCTTGTTTTATGCGCGTTGAGCGCTGCATGGCCTGCACCTAAGTACCGCGATCCAGATTCCTGAAGGACGCCGTGCTACATATCATCGCTGCGGATGTCGGCGTCGTAGCCATCCCCGCCCGGCTGCCCGTTGGCGCCGTAAGAGATGATGACATAGCGGGAGCCTTCCAGGTTGTAGACATAGGGATTGCCCCAGGGGTCCACCGGGATATTGCTGGCATTCAGATAATTGATGCCATCGGCGTTGTTGATCAGTTGTTCCATCGATTCCGGAAAACGGCGGTTCTTCAGGCGGTATTGAAGCAGGGCATTCTCGAACTGCTTTATCTGCGCCTGGGCCGCGGCGACATTACTTTCGTCCACCGACACCAGCACGTTGTAGCCGACAATCGTCGCCAGAATGGCGATGATGGAGATCACCACCATCAACTCCACTAAGGTGAAACCCGCGGCCTGCTTACGACGCCGCCGGCTGGTGGAGCGAACGCTGCTTTCTGAGTCGCGGGCCGCCTTAATCTTTGTGTCAAGGTGATGCATATTTAACATTATATCAATTCTCCTGTCCGGCAACTCTCCCGACCAAAGCGCATTTGCATGCGCGATTGTCATGGAGAACGCCAATTTCCTGGGTCGTGGATCATTACGATTAAAATCTATGGATTCTACGCCGTAGCGCAACGCGGTGTTTACGCCAGGCTCGTGCTCATGTTCAGAATCGGTAAGAGGATGGCCAGCACCAGGAAGCCGACGAAGACGCCCATCACAATAATGATAATCGGTTCCAGCAGGCCAACAGCAGCGTCAATGGTCAGGCGCACATCGTCGTCGTAGGTGTCCGCGACCTTGACCAGCATCTCTTCTATCGCGCCACTGCGCTGCCCTAGCTCGACCATGTGGATCATCATCGGTGGAAAGAGCCCGGTCTCCTTCAGTGGCACTGCGAGGTCGCGTCCACGGCGCACCCCCGCTTTCACGTCGTCCATGTGCCCCTGAATATGGGAATTCTCCAGGACACTGATCACCACGTCCAGGGCGGGCAGCATCGTCAGACCACTGCGCAGCATCGTGCCCAGGGTCCGGGTGAATCGCGCACAGACCAGCTTCAG
>SKJD01000223.1 GCA_007116095.1 Candidatus Hydrogenedentota bacterium | reverse complement strand
TGCCTGCTTCTGTTGCTATTCGGGTGTCATTACGGCTATACGCCACCACGACCAGCGGCCCAGGCCCCGCGCCCCCCAGCAACCACAGCATCTCCGCAAACAGCACAACCGACGCCACCCGCACAGGCGACTCCGACATGGGAGAGCACACAGCCTATCCGGGAGGCGGTGGCGGCGCATGCGGTGGATGTGCACCTGCGCTACGCCACGGAGCCCGATGCGATCTCCTTCATGGTGGAAGGCCCGGCCCGGATAATTGGCGGCAATGGCGCGCAACAAAACCTCGCCAGTGGGGTGTGGCGCTTGCAGGCGACAGACAAACGTCCGGCCATGCAGCGCCATCATGTCTTTCCCAAGACCTTCCAGCCGGGCGAAGAAGCCGCCATGCAGGCCTACCTCAACGAATGGCGCAACAAGGGCTTTGATCCCCTGGTGGAAACCTACGGCATGCAGTTCCAGGTGGACGGCGATCGTATCGTAAACAACCGTATCCACTGGATTTCCCTGGCGCGCTTCGGCAGTGCGGGCGAAGCCGAGGCCCTGCAGCAGCGACTGAGTCGTGAGGAACAGGTCTGGGCCTGGACCCGCGCTGAGACCGTACAACCGGGCTCGGCCACCATCGCCATAGTAGACGCCAATGGTCAAAGTGTTACGCGCATGCCGACGCCACTCCGTATTGAGACGGAAGCCGCACTGCACGTCGCCAAGGTGGACAGCGGCTTCTGGAGCGAGCGCAGAGATGACCGGGTCTACCGCACACCGCTGAAGCTGGATGTCGGGCCAGGGGCTATCCTGGAGCTAACGGGACACATATCCCTGGAGGAATACCTTCGAGGCGTGTTGCCAGCGGAAATGCCCGCCTCCTGGCCCATCGAAGCCCTGAAAGCACAGGCCGTGGCCGCCCGGAGCGAGGTGTTGGCGGCGATGGCGGGCAAGCACCGCCTGGAGGGCTTCGACTTCTGCGCCACGGAATGTTGCCGGGCCTACCGGGGACTGGCGGGACACCAGCCCAGCACCGACGCCGCCCTGCGGGCGACTATCGGTGAAGTCATGGTAGCGGACCGGAAAATCGTGCCGACCGTCTACTCCTCATCTTGCGGCGGCTGGACAGAGAACAACGAGAATGTCTGGTCCGGGCCGCTAAACTCGGTCTTGCGCGGGGTGGCGGACATGCCCTCGGCGTCGGCCACCGCCCCAATGCTGAGCAACGACGCCGTGCGCGCCTGGTTGGCCCAGGGCGGAAGCCACGGCTATTGTAGCGGCAGCCAGGATTTCCGCTGGTCCCGGACGCTGAGCCGCAGCGAGCTGTCCAATCACCTCAGCCAACAGGGCCACGCCATCGGCACGGTACAGCGTCTGGAAGGGGAAGTGCGCGGTGTGAGCGGACGCCTGCGTTCACTGCGGGTGGTCGGCAGCAACGGGACGGTGACGCTGGACCGCGAGCTGAACATCCGCCGGGCATTCGGCGGCCTGCCCAGCGCCCTGATCGTCTGGAACGCCAACGGGGACGGCAGCTACACCTTCCGCGGCGCAGGCCGGGGCCATGGGGTCGGCCTCTGCCAGCACGGCGCCCGGGGTATGAGCGAACGCGGTCGGGATTACCACCAGATATTGACCCATTATTTCACGGGGGTCGCCATCGAAAGGATTCACTCATGAACCTGCAAGCCATTCGCGAAAAGTCGCCCCGCTATGTCATCGGACTGATGTCGGGCAGTTCCTGTGACGGCATCGACGGGGTGCTGGTCCGGCTCAAGGGACAGGGCGCGAAGCTGGCGATGAAGTTGATGGCCCACCAACATCACGCCTACGCCCCGGAATTACACAAACGTCTCCTGGACGCACACCAGGATGCCCAGGCCATTGCACGCTTGCACTTTGCCCTGGGCGAACGCCTGGCCGATCTGGCTGCGGCGCTGGTCGATGTGGGACGCGAAGAAGGGGTTGCGGTCGACTTTATTGCTTCGCATGGCCATACCCTGGCGCATATCCCGCCGCCCGCTCCCCAGGGCATCGGCACACTGCAAATCGGTGAAACGGCCATCATCGCCGAGCGTACAGGCCTACCGGTGGTCGCGGACTTCCGGCCCCGGGACATGGCCGCCGGGGGGCAGGGCGCACCGCTCGTGCCCTATGCCGATTGGCTGCTCTTCCACAAACTGAAGCACCAGACAGCCTGCCTTAACATCGGGGGCATTGCGAATTTTACCGTGCTGACGCCTGCACTGGAGGACGTAATCGCCTTCGACAGCGGCCCCGGCAACATGCCCATCGACGCCACGGTGCGCTACATTACCCGCGGCCTGCAAGACTACGATCTGGACGGCAAGCTGGCCGCGAAGGGGCTGGTGATTGACGAGTTTCTGGAGTACCTCCTTAATCATCCCTACTTCGACCAGGTCCCGCCCAAGAGCACGGGACGGGAACAATTCGGTTTTGATGTCTATCTGCAGGACGCCCTGACCGCACGGAAGGAGCATGCCCCCGAAGACCTCGTGGCGACAGTGACCCAGGCCGTGGCGCAGAGCATTATTGACGCCTTCCAGCGTTTCGTGCTGCCGGAATACCCGGTGGAGCACCTGATCATTGCCGGGGGCGGCGCCGCGAATATCTGCCTGCTCAATAAACTGAAGCATGGGCTGCCGGATGTCCATACTTTCACCATGGACCAATACGGCATCCCGCTCCAGGCCCGCGAGGCCATCGCCTTCGCCATCCTGGGTAATGAGTGCATCATGGGAACACCTGCCAACGTGCCCCACGCCACCGGCGCGAATCATCCCTGTGTCTTGGGGAAAATCACCCCGCCGTGAGTCAATGCAGCCCGTCCACTATGTCCACATCGTCCACCTGATTCAACGCAATACCATGCCGTGGTACAATATCTAAACCGCCCGGCTATGTTATTGGATTATCGGGCGAAAGCTTGTTACTATAGCCCCTGCGTAAGGTGCGCAAAAACGGCGCATCTGCCGTTCGTGCAGACATACCACGGCAGGCGGGCACCCCCCCCGCCGGGACCGTTTCGTCCGTCGCCGCCCAATCGGCGTCGGGTACAACCCATTGTGGAGGACGTGAAACGATGAAATCGCGACAGGACATGAACCGGAGAACTTTTTTACGGAATTCCGCGGGCGTCATGGCGGCGGGCTTTGCTGCGTCGCACTTTACCGCACCTGAATCCGGGGCCCAGGAAGCGGCGACTGCCGTGACAGGCTTTGACCCGTGTGAGCGTTGCGCGCTTGGCAGTACCGGTGTCCACCCAACACGCTTGGGCATGGGTACCGGAATCAACGGCTGGAACAACCAATCCGCCCTGACGCGGAAGGGCAACGACGCGTTCATGAACCTGCTGCGTTATTCCTACGACAACGGCATGCGCTACTACGATCTGGCCGATGTCTACGGCTCGCATTCCTATCTCAAGGAAGCCATGGACGACTTCATGGACCGGGACGAAGTAACGATAATCACCAAGAGCTTCACCCGGGATGCCGATGAGCTGGCGGCGGATATCGAGCGCTACCGTCAGGAACTGAACACGGACTATATCGACGGCGTGCTGCTGCACTGCCTGACGGACCCCGACTGGACGGAAAACATGAAGGACTGCATGGACGTGCTGTCCGACGCCCAGGCCAAGGGCTGGATCAAGGCGAAGGGCGTTTCCTGCCACAACTTCGACGCGATGGCGGCGGGTGCAGAAAGCCCTTGGGTCGATATTCTGCTGGCGCGCATCAACCCCTTCGGCGCACACATGGACGGTCCCACGGAAGACGTGGTGCAGGTCTTGCGGACGGCCCACGACAGTGGCAAAGGCGTGCTGGGCATGAAAATTCTCGGAGAAGGCAGTATTGCCGACCGCAAGGAAGAATCACTGGAATTTGTGCTCAATCTCGGCTGCGTGGACGCCATGACCATCGGATTCCTGAATCCCGAGGACATGGGCGAAATCATGGACCTGATGCGCAAGACTCCGGTGGCATAATATTACATTCTCGGATTACAGTGTAAAGTAATGGAATCTGACAACACCGCCCACGGGCCTATTTGGCGCGCACCGGGGCGGTGTTTTGCTTGAGGTAAGGCATGCGGATATTGATTTTGGGCGCCGGGGCCATGGGCAGCGTCATCGGCGGTTTCATGGCCCGGGCGGGGCATACGGTGGCGATGGTGGGTCGACGGGAGCATATGGACGCCATCGCGGCGCAGGGTTTGGAGATCGCCGGCATCTGGGGCGAGCACCGGGTCCG
>SKJD01000283.1 GCA_007116095.1 Candidatus Hydrogenedentota bacterium | reverse complement strand
ATGTCCTGGTGAATATTCGTGATGCAGTTGCCGAAGTGATCAATATAGATCACCTCGCCCTGGATCAGGTCGCCCTCGGAGACGGGTTGGTGAATTTCCAGCATCACCACCTGTTGCAATTCCGGACCCAACGTCTCCAGCGGCATGCCCTGGGCAAGGCGGGCGGCCACGGGCGCGAAGATGTCCCGTCCATGAAAGGTGTTGCTGATCTCCGGGCGCATGATCTCCGGGTTGGTGATTTCACGAACCGTTTGCAGGGGATGCTCCTCGAAGAGCAGGGAGAGCAGGCCGTTGTCCGGACACACAAAGAGTTGATCATTGGCTTGCGCCACGATTGCCTTGCGTTCCGAGCCGACGCCGGGATCAACCACCACGAGATGCACGGTCCCCGCCGGAAAAAACGGCATGGCGTCGGCCAGAAAGAGCGCGCCGCCGAGTATGGACTGGGCCGGAATCTCATGCGACAGGTCCACCAGCCGCACTTCGGGGAAGCGGCTGAGGATGACCCCCTTCATCGCGGGCACATAGGCGTCCTGGTAGCCAAAATCGGTGCTGAGCGTAAGCATGCCATTGGCTTCAAAGGCTGGCGGGGCTGGCGTCTTGCGTTTTGCCATCGCTTTGGCTTGAAGCTTTGCCTGTGGCTTTTTTTGGGGGGTTGACTTGGGATTGGATTTTTTCGAGATGGATTTCTTGGGGCTGGCTTCTGGCATGGTAATGGTATTCAGGTCCAGGATGGTGGTTGGTTTCGACTGTATGGGTGTAGCATACAGTATAGCATGTCCGGTGAAAGAATAGGAACGCGGCGGATATGGCAACATTGTCCCAGGCTCAGACTTCATCCACCGTGCATACCCGGTTCCGCCCCAGGGCTTTGGCCTTGTACAGCGCCTTGTCGGCTGCGGCGATGAGGGCTTCCGGGCCGCTGGCGTGGCGCGGCCATTCCGCCACGCCCTGGCTGATGCTCACCCGGACGTCGTTTTCGTTGTGGGTGAAACTGCGGTTGGCGATGGCCTCCCGGAGCGCGTCGGCGTATTGCGCCGCCGCATCCAGTGGCGTCTCCGGATAGAGCATGATGGTCTCGTCACCGCCATACAGCGCGCCCAGGTCCTGCGGTCGCAAATTATTTCGGATAAGGACGCCCATCTCGCGCACTACCATCCGGCCGGCCAGGTGGCCGTAGGTGTCGTTGACCCGCTTGAGGCCATCCAGATCAGCCATCACCAGGCAAAAGATGCTTTCTTTCTTTTTGGCCTTGCGGATGGCGAGCTCCAGTTGCGGGCGGAAGGCTTCCATGGTCATGAGCCCCGTCAGGCGGTCATAATAAATCAGCCGCTGCACTTCCTGGTGAAAGCGCGCGTCGATCTCGTCCAGCATCATGAACTTGAAGAGTACATCCCCCATGCGCACCTTGTTCCCGGGGTAGAGCACGGTTTGGGTGCATGGTCGGTTGTTGACGAAGACGCCATTGCTGCTGCCCAGGTCGCTGAGAATGAAACGGGCGACCCCGTCTACTTCGCTTCGGTCGATGCGGGCATGCAAGCGGGACACCGAAGGCGCGTTGATGAGGTGATCGGCCTGGCTGGAACGACCGAAAGTGGTGCTTTGCTTCCGCAGGCGCAATTCCCGACCGATTTCCCAGCCGGCAATGACGATAAGCGATGCTTGCTCCTGGAAGTCCGCCTCGGCGGTCTCCGGGTTCGACCAGATGGCGGTATGTTCCAGTCCGGTTTGCTTATTAGCTCGTGATCGCTTTGCGTCGTCCAGCACCGTAGCTTGGTCGCCTCCGTGGGGTTGTCGTTAATCGCTGTCGTGGCTTTGCGCCTTAACGGGCAAAGCCGGATTTCTCAATCCGGGTGTCCTGGCCGATGACATGTTCCAGATTTATACGGGGAAGCGAAGGCGTTGCGGTGACAATCTCCTGCTTGCCCGAGGGCAGCAAAAGGAAGGTGTCTTCCGATTTCACGCCCGGAGCCGATGGGTTCCAGGCGAAGGCTTGCCCCAGCTCCGCTTCAATTTCGAAATGCTCCTGCAATCGGCTCGACCAGGTCGTGGGCAATACCGGGAAGGTCTCGCCCGGGCTCGCCTTGCAAGTGCGCCCGGCATAGCCGGTTGAACCGCCTTGATGATGATTGTACCATTCATGTTCGGAAAAGCCCAATTTCTCATAGGCTTCCGTGGCCACTTGCAAGATTTCGCCGAGGTTCTCGCCGGGCTGTGTCGCTTCCTGGATGAGGGCGTCCACGCCGCAGATGCGCTCCTGCGCCTCCAGGAGGCTGTCCGGGAGCTCATCCACCTGTTTGAAGCGGGTCATGGAGACCACGAGCCCTTCGCGCATGAAGCCGCCCACCACCATGACGTATTTCTCCACGGGCCTGGAGCCTTTCGCCGTATCCAGGAGGGAGGGCGTCGTGGGCAGGGGGTGTCGGTACTGGGCGATGCGTTCGTCCGCCGCCACCAGCGCCACGGACATCAGGCAATGCCGACGCGCACCCTCGGCGGTCAATATCGACGCGACCTCCGCTTCCGTCATGCCGCGCCCGATCTGGTCCAGCGTCGCCACCATCGCCTCGGCGGCCAGCCCACCCAGTTTGCGGTATTTTTCCAGCTCCGCCTCGGTCAGTAGGGAACGCAGCACCGCGAGCTTGCCGTTGACATTTTCACCGAGCGAGCCGTCATCGGAGACGAGGTGTCCACTAAATTCATTTTGCAGACGTTGAAGGGCATTGTCTTCAAACCAGAGCGCGGAGATGCTGTGACAGCCGAAATCGGCGAGTTCTTCCGCCAGGGCGCGGGGTTCTTCAATGTTGTTGCCGACGAAGGCCAGGCGCCCATCCCGCGAGACAAAGAGTCCGAAAGCGCCCAGGTCGGTGTAGGTAGACACGTAATTGCGCTTGCCGCCGGTGGCCATGGCGAAATTGTCAGCCCGGCGAATTAAAATCCCGTCGTATTTGTGCTTTTGCAGGAAAAGTTGCAACAGACTCGTGCGTATGGTGAACAATGCGAGTTCATCCATGGTGCTAACTCCCAAGTAGGTCGCTGCATTGTGCGGCTATGCGGCGATAGGGTACATTTCCGGCGATGGGCCGCTCCCGCGACGCTGGAAAGCCACAATTGCTTTTTTTGTTGTGTTTACCTTGAAAATTGCCAACTCTGCAACATCGGCATTGCATGAGCATCAGGCTTATGGTACATTTTTTATGATATTGGGGTAAAGGAGTAATGAAAGTTGGAATGTTCAGTTTGTAAAACACGCAGTTCTATCGGCTACTGCCCGGATTGCCAGCAATTGTTGTGTGAAACATGTGGCGTGGCCTGCGCCGACTGCGGCGTAATGCTCTGTGAAGCACACCGTGTCTCCTACCAAGGCGTGCACGTGTGTCGTCGTTGTGCGCAGAAAGCCAATGCCGCGCTCCAGCACAGTACGCCTGCGCCGCGCCATCGCGCTCCGGCAGTTCAACCTCCTGCCGAGGTTGAGAATGGGAGCGGGAAAAAAGCGACCAAGGAGGAACCCAAAGGCTTCAGTTTCCAGGACCTGATGGAGGACCTGGAGGACGACGGCTTCGAGTACCAGCCCCGGGAAACGGCGCCGCTGGAGGAGCGTGAGCCTTTGGAAGGCGAATGGGATACCGAAGCGGTAGAAACGGGAGGCCGTGATGCTTTCGGGGTAAAGGCCCTCGTCAGCGATGATCCCAATGAATTCAGGGTGCTGGGGAACAGCGGCAAGGCCGACCGGGATTTTAACTTCTGTAAGAAGACCTACTATATCGCCGGCGTGGCTTTTGTGTTGTTGTCCATGTTGTCCTATTTTCCCTGGCTACGCCAGCAGCCCTACGTCCCTCATCTCGTCACCCTCATCGCCGCCTCCGGATTCTTCTGGAGCGGTTACGGCATATACAAGTTTATTGACGAAGAGATGCGGAAGTACTTCATCCCATCCTCTGCCCTGAATTTCCTCTTCACCCTCTGGGGCTTCCTGCTCATCCTGATCACCTGAGGATCGCCAAGTCTGACACGCCAGCGCAAGCAGGTCGAACGCGGGGAGCGTCGCCATGTGACGTAGCGAGTTTTAGCGATCCCGGAGTGGCGGCCTATGGGCGTTTCGCCCTACGGCCTTACCCCGCGCCGCGGTCGGGAAGACGCCTTATATGGAGTAGCAAAGCTTGCTTTGCTGTATATGGAGTAGCAAAGCTTGCTTTGCTGTATATGGAGTAGCAAAGCTTGCTTTGCTGTATATGGAGTAGCAAAGCTTGCTTTGCTGT
>SKJD01000199.1 GCA_007116095.1 Candidatus Hydrogenedentota bacterium | reverse complement strand
CGCGGCTTCTTCCTCCACCTGCTCGGTGACGAACCACTCCAGCATGGCGTGGGTAGCGTGGTCGCTTTCCTTCACCGCCAGCGAGGACAGCGCGTTGATGCTCTCCGAGATCCCACGCTCCCCGGCCAGCGCCGCTTCAAAGACCACTATCGTGGATTCCCAATCGTTTTGCGGCGCGTCCACCGTCTCATAAGTCACCTTCGCGTCGCGGTCATGCAGATACGTGACGATTTTCCGGGCGTGCATGAGTTCCTCGTCCGACTGCGCCCGCATCCAGGTGGCGAAGCCCTTCAGGTTCTCCGCTTCAAAGTAGTTGGCCATCGCAGCGTACTGGTATGCCGAGAATATTTCTTTATTGATCTGACGCAGCAGCGCCTCATGCATGGTATTGCTTAACATCTTCGGGGTTTCCTTCCCTGTCTTTTCGGTTGGTGCAATTTGGAACAAGTCAGTACACACCAAAGTGTACGGTGTGTCTATCGGGTCATGAAGTCAATTCCGGGACTGCGCGGCCTGGCAGTCGGGGCAGATGCCGGTGAAAATCACCTGACAGCGCACCTGGTTGTAGCCGGTTTCCGAGAGGTCCGGCGTTTCCGGCGCGTGCAAATCCAAATCATCAATCCGGCCGCAACCCTCGCACTGAATATGCTGGTGCTGATCATTTTCACCGTCATAACGCGCCTGGGTCCCATGGCCTTCCAGCTTACGGATCTGGCCATTCTTCACCAACACATCCAGATTGCGGTATATCGTCCCCAGGCTCACCCGGGGCAAACGCCGCCGCACGACCATAAACAATTCATCGGCCGTGGGATGGTTCTTCAGACGACGCAGCTCCTCCAAAATCACACTGCGCTGGGGGGTCATGCGTTGTTGTGTAGCAAACTGCTTGTGGTCTTTCATTTGCTGATAGGAACGGTTACTATTAAGGATTTATTCCACGGCGATAATTTTTAAGGTTTCTAGAGGGCAATGGACGTTGTGGACAGCGTGGACAGGGTGGGCGCTCCAGGTGCATTCCAAGGCCCCAGGCAACCACAGGGGGTCGCCCCTACGGCGCACACAGCAGCCTTCGGTTTTTTAGGAATTTCGGGAATGCCTTGATATCCTGGTCGGGTTAAGGTTATAACTTGAGTTGTGTGGGTGTGCTTGCTTGGCGACCTCCTTTCTGCAGGAACCATTATTTCCTGCCACCAGTCTGCATGCCCACACACCCTCTGAATCATTCATTAGTATCAGTTGAAACGAATACAAGAAACGGAAACGGTATATGAAAATTCATGAATACCAGGCCAAGGGATTGTTCGAAGCCTTCGGCATCCCGATTACGCCCGGTGATGTAGCTTCGACGGCGTCCGAGGCCGAAGCGCTGGTGGAGTCGCTCGGCTTGCCGGTGGTGGTGAAGGCCCAGGTACACGTAGGCGGCCGCGGCAAGGCGGGCGGCGTGAAGATAGTAGACAACCTGGAAGACGTGGCGCCGACGGCAAAACGCATCCTCGGCCTGACGATCAAGGAGTTGCCGGTCCGCAAGGTGCTCTTGACGCCGGCGGTCCACATCGCCACGGAAGTCTACCTCAGCATCCTTATCGATCGCGGTTCACGCGGGGTCGTCTTCATCGGCTGCGCCGACGGCGGGGTGGAAATCGAGGAGACCGCCAAAACCAACCCGGAGAAAATCCTGCGCCTGGCCTGTTCGGTCCGGGAACTGCTGGACCTGCCCCGGGAGAAGGCCCTGCCCTTCGCCAGGAAGCTCTTCGCCGACGCCAACCTGGCGGAACAGGCGGTGGACATCATGATCAAGATGGCGCGGCTCTTCATCGAAAAGGACTGCGCCCTGGTCGAGATCAACCCGCTCATTGTCGACGACCAGAACAAAGTCATCGCGCTGGACGCCAAACTCCTGCTGGACGACAACGCCCTCTTCCGCCATCCCGAGCTGGAGAACCTGCGAGACATGGACGCCGAAGACCCCGACGAACTCGACGCCAAGGCCATGGGGCTCAGCTTCATCCGGCTGGAAGGCCGCATCGGCTGCATGGTCAACGGCGCGGGCCTCGCCATGGCGACGATGGACACGATCAAGCATTTCGGCGGCGAACCGGCCAACTTCCTGGACGTGGGCGGCAGCTCGGACCCGAAGAAGGTGGTCGCGGCCTTTCGCACCATCCTCAAGGACCCGGATGTCCAGGTCATCCTCATCAACATTTTCGGCGGCATTACCCGCTGTGACGATATCGCCAAGGGCATCCTTGCCTCACTCGAAGAGATGGAGGTTAAGGTCCCGATTGTCATCCGGCTGATTGGCACGAACCAGGAAGCAGGCCAGGCGCTGCTGGAAGGGACGGATTTGATTACGGCAGGGACGTTGGAAGAAGGGGCCACCAAGGCTGCGAAGATCGGAGGTGCGGCATGAGTGTATTGATCAACGCAGACACCAAGGTCCTCGTTCAGGGCATCACCGGGCGCGACGGCGCCTTCCACACCGCGCAGATGCTGGAATACGGCACGCAGGTCGTGGGCGGCGTGACCCCCGGCAAGGGCGGCCAGGAAATCCACGGGCTGCCCGTGTTTAACTCCGTGCCCGAGGCCGTGGACGCCACCGGCGCGGATACTTCGGTGATCTATGTCCCGGCAAAGTTCGCCAAGGCGGCCATGCTGGAAGCGGCGGAGAGCGACATCAAGCTGCTCGTGACGATTACCGAGGGCATCCCGACGCTCGACGTACTCGAGGCCTACGAGGTGCTCCAGGAAAAAGGCATCCGCATGATCGGCCCGAACTGCCCGGGACTCATCACGCCCGGCGCCTGTAAGATCGGCATCATGCCCGGCGCCATCCATACCCCTGGTAAAGTCGGCGTCATCTCCCGCAGCGGCACGCTGACCTATGAGATCGTCAAGGAACTCACCGACGCCGGGTTGGGCCAGTCGACCTGCATCGGTATCGGCGGCGACCCGATCATCGGCAGCAAGTTCATCGACCTGCTCCCCCTCTTTGAAGAGGACCCCGACACCGACATCATCGTCATGGTCGGCGAGATCGGCGGGCAGGACGAAGTGGAAGCGGCGGAATATGTCAGCAAGCACATGAAGAAGAAGGTGATCGGCTTTGTCGCCGGGCTCACCGCGCCCCCCGGACGCCGCATGGGCCATGCCGGCGCGATCGTTGGCGGCGAAGACGACACCGCCGCCGCCAAGATCGACAAGCTCCAGGGCTACGGCATCCCCGTCGCCCGCCTCATCCGCGACGTCGCGCCGCTGGTAGAGCAGGCGCTGTAAACGCGCACGCGCCGCCACAATACACCCAAGACCCCACACAGCCCGGCGGCCCTGTTCAGGACAAACCGCCGGGCTGATTTTTTTTTGTCCACAGGGGGCTCTTAGCAAACAGGCGCTGCGCGGTGGGAACAGCGCCTGGTCGTTCCGCCTACGTTATCCCGTTCGCCCGTTGCGTTTATGCCCAGTCCGGCAGGGTAAACGGGGCGCGGTAGTCCCGAGTGAGCAAGGCGTTGGCTTCGTCATCGCCACGGAACTGCTCGGTCTCAGGATCGAATTCCAGCGAGCGGTGCAGCTTGGCCGAGATCAGCCCGATATGACAGAGCGCCGAGGAGTAGTGCCCTTCGAGGATGGGTCCGTTGAGCATGCTGGCGTCGTGGGCGCGCACGGCCTCGATGAAATTCGCATAGTGGTTGCCGCTCTCGTCGCGGGAAGGTCCGGGCTCCTCGCTCTGCCCCAGGAAGGTGCGGTAGCGCGAGTAGCTGTCGATCACCATGTAGCCCTCGGAGCCGTAGAAGATCACGCCGACCCGCGCACCCTTCTCATCGTTGGTGCACCATGGCCGCGTGTCGAAGACGAGCATCCGGCCCTTCTCCCCGGCGTCCGGAAAGTCGAAGGCGGAGGTGATGACGTTTGGCACTTCTTTGTCGTCGTCGAAGAGGTACATGTTGCCCATTGACGTGACGCGCTGTGGCAGGGCGACGTCCAGGCCCCAGCGGGCGATGTCCATCTGGTGCACTCCCTGGTTACCGATGTCCCCGTTGCCGTAGTCCCAGTGGTAGTGCCAGTTGTAGTGGAAGCGGTTCGGATTGAAGGGCCGCTCCTGCGCCGGGCCCAGCCACAGGTCGTAGTCCACGCCTTCCGGTACCGGGCCGTCCTCCATCGTGCCGATGTCCCCACGCCAGCGGTAGCAGAGCCCCCGCGCCATGTAGACCTCGCCGATCACGCCATCACGCAGTTGCTCCATGGCCTCAATGATGCCCGGGTTGCTGCG
>SKJD01000205.1 GCA_007116095.1 Candidatus Hydrogenedentota bacterium | reverse complement strand
CGGAAGAAGGGGACTTACCTCGCCGCAATCCGTCCCGGAGAAAGCGCCCCCAAACGCGCCGACGCGGTCCCCGTCGGAGACGCTAAGGCAGCATTCCCGGGGCCTAAACTGTCTCATATGTCCAGCAACGGGGTTGTGTGGTTTATGTACTGATTTGAATAAAAACCCGTTTTTTGGTAATATTTAAGACACTTCATAGGGATGCGAAGTATTACCGGGGATAGCTTTCCCTCCATTTGCAACGCGCTTCACATCATGGATTGTTCGTAATTGGGAATTCAGTTACCCGAGAAGACGGCAAATCATCCCTGTTATTCAGGGTAATGTTTTAATGTTACCGAAGGCAGGCGGGTCTTGTTCCATGTTCCGGTCGGTTCTCAGCTTCCCTGAAGTTGGTTTACCGGAACCGATCTTGACCTGCACGCCGTGTCATGAAGAGGTGACGCTATTTTCACTTCTTCGTCTGGCGGGTACCATTAAAATTATACCCTTTTACCTGTAAACATGCTTCCATGGGTCTTTTGGGGACAGGCGCGAAACGCCCGGTTTTCTTCGGTGTTTCCAGCCATTCCGGAAACGAAACAACATACCGCATCAAAAAACATAAGGCAGAAACATTATTATGGCAAGGGTACTCGTATTGGACGGACTCAGCGACGAGGGAGTCCAGGTTTTTGAAGAAGCTGGCCTGGAAGTAGACGTCAAGCCACCGCAAAAGCCGGATGAGCTGGCGGCGATCATCAACGATTACGACGGGCTGGTGGTGCGCAGCGCCACGAAAGTGACGGCGGAGGCCTTAAAGAACAGCCATCGCTTGAAGGTAATCGGTCGGGCCGGCGTGGGTACGGACAACATCGACAAGGAAGCTGCAACCGACAAGGGCATTGTGGTGATGAACACCCCCGGCGGGAATACCATCTCCACTTGCGAACACACCATTGCATTGCTCATGTCTCTGTGTCGCAACGTTCCGACGGCACACACTTCCATGCAGGCAGGCCGCTGGGACCGGAAGCTCTTCATGGGCTCCGAGTTGCGCGGCAAGACCCTCGGCATTGTCGGGGTGGGACGGATCGGTGGTGCGGTAGCAAAGCGCGCTTTGGCATTTGAGATGAAGGTCCTCGCCTTTGACCCCATCCTCAGTTCGCTAAAGGCGGAGGCCCTCGGCGTAGAGTTGGTTGAGCTGGATGAACTCTATGCCCGCTCGGATTTTATCTCCATTCACGCGCCGAAAACCGACAAGACCAACAACCTCATCAAGCTGGAACAACTCAAGCAGATGAAGCCAAGCTGTCGTATCGTGAATTGCGCACGCGGGGGCATCATCAACGAAGCCGACCTCGCCACGGCCCTCAAGGAAGGAATCATTGCCGGCGCCGCGCTGGACGTGTATACCTCCGAGCCTTTCGAGGACAACCCTTTCATGGGCTTGGACAATATCATCATGACCCCCCACCTGGCCGCCTCGACCGATGAGGCCCAGTTATCGGTGGCAGTGGACGTGGCCCACCAGATGGTCGACTACCTCAAGACCGGCGCCATTGTGAATGCGGTCAATGTCCCGAGCCTAGACAGCGAAACACGCAAGGAGCTGGAGCCGTTGCTCTTCTTGGCCGATCGCCTGGGACAATTCCAGTCCCATTACGTGCAGGGCAGCCCGAGCGCCATCGAAATCGAGTACTGCGGCGATTTGGGTGTGACCGACACCTACCCGATCACCTCCGCCATTATTTCCGGTTATCTATCGCCGGTGGTCGAGTCGGTGAATATGGTCAGCGCCCCCAGCCAACTGAAAGCCCGGGGCATTTCCTGCAGCGAGAAGCGCAGTGCGGCAACCTCCGACTACGCCTTCGAGATCGGCGTCAGCATCATCGTTGACGGCAAGCCGCACACCGTGAAGGGAACGCTCTTCAACCAGCAGGACCCCCGCATCTGTAGTCTGGAAGGCATGCGCGTCGACGCCCAGCCCTCGGGCAACATGCTGATCTGCGTGAATGAGGACGTGCCCATGATGATCGGACGGGTCTGCTCCAAGATCGGCGAGGCGGGCATCAACATCGCCAACCTG
Organism: Candidatus Hydrogenedentota bacterium; assembly: GCA_007116095.1. Classification (GTDB taxonomy): domain Bacteria; phylum Hydrogenedentota; class Hydrogenedentia; order Hydrogenedentales; family SCBR16-9; genus SCBR16-9. The sequence goes on along the minus strand of SKJD01000205.1, from coordinate 2,237 downwards.
ACACTCGGTCGCCAGCAGAAAGGCGGCAACGCACTGATGCTGCTCAACCTGGACCAGCCCATGCCGGACGCGCTCCTGAAAGAACTGCGCGCCATGCAACACATTGTTAAAGCGGGTTCAGTCGTCCTTCCGGAATAATGTCGGGGCCTTTCCGTGTATTGAGATAGAACCCACGAAACACAAATTACTTGAAATTTAGGGAGACAGCATGAGTACATATACCCACATCAAGGTGCCTGCCGGGGAAAAGGTCACCATTAAGGATGGCGAAATCCAGTCGCCGGACAAGCCCATCGTCGGCTTCATTGAAGGGGACGGCATCGGCCCGGATATCTGGAAAGCTTCGAAGCACATCTTTGATTCGGCCGTCAAGCATGTTTTCGGCGGTAAAAAAGAAATCGCCTGGATGGAAATCTACGCCGGCGAGAAGGCCAACCAGGTCTGCGGTTCCTACCTGCCGGAAGAAACCCTGGAGGCGATCCGCGAGTTTGGCGTTGCGATTAAAGGCCCCCTGACTACGCCGATCGGCGGCGGTTTCCGTAGCCTGAACGTCTCACTGCGTCAGTTGCTGGACCTGTACGCCTGCGTGCGTCCCGTGCGTCATTTCCCCGGTGTGCCCAGCCCGGTGAAGCGGCCCGGCGATGTGGACATGGTGATCTTCCGTGAGAATACCGAAGACGTCTACTCCGGCCTGGAACTGGAATCCAACACCCCGGAATCCAAGAAGCTGGTGGATTTCTGTAAACAGGAATTCGGCTGGGACATCCGCCCGGCCTCCGGCATTGGCATCAAGCCGATCAGCCCGGAAGGCACGAAGCGCATTGTACGCGCCGCCATTAACTACGCCATCAAGAACAACCGCAAGTCGGTGACCCTCGTCCACAAGGGCAACATCATGAAGTTCACCGAAGGAGCCTTCATGAACTGGGGCTATGAACTGGTCAAGGAAGAGTTCTCCGATGTTGCCGTCAGTTGGGAAGATTGCAATGGCGATCCCGGTGACAAGATTCTTGTCAAGGACACCATCGCCGACATTTTCCTGCAGCAGATATTGACACGGCCAAAGGAATTCGAAGTCGTGGCCACGATGAACCTCAACGGCGACTACATGAGCGACGCACTGGCCGCGCAGGTCGGCGGTATCGGCATTGCGCCGGGCGCCAACATCAACTACGAAACCGGCGCCTCTCTCTTCGAAGCAACGCATGGCACCGCCCCCAAGTACGCCAACCTGGACAAGGTGAACCCGAGCAGCGTCATCCTTTCGGGCGTCCTGATGTTCGATCACCTGGGCTGGAGCGAAGTCGCCGAAGCCATTGTCGCCGCCCTCTCCAAGACCTACGAGTCCAAAATCGTGACCTATGACTTCGCACGCCTGATGGATGGCGCCACCGAAGTGAAGTGCAGCGAGTTCGCCGAAGCGGTAGTGAAGAACCTCTAGGACGAATCCGCCCCAAAGCTACTGTCCGGAATCGCGCAAGACGCCTATCCAGACAGAAACGCATCAACAAACACCAAATACCGCCGCCCGATATACTGAATTAAGTTTCGTCGGGCGGTTTTTTTCAGTTTCATATACCCCGTAGGTTATAATGCTTGTAAATTGCCGCGTTCACTACGCCGCATCCTGGAGAGCCATTCCTGAGACGGTGTATCGTGAAAAATCCACCAAAATGAAATGCAGGGAGATGCATGTGCATAGCCGACATCCACATCTGCTTATGTCATATATACTTTCTTTTGTAATGCTTTTTTCTTTGTTTGTGTTGGGCTGCGAAGCCCCCGAACCTGTCGAGGATGACGTGGAGCAAAGCACCGAAGTAGCGGAGGAAACGGAAGCTGAACCGGAACTGCCCCCACCGCCGCCTCTTACCCGCGCACTGCTGGATGAGATTCCTTATGGCCTGGGCTATTGGGAAGTTTACGACCTGTTGGGAGAACAGGAAGAGGATCACCGGGAAACCGTCCTTGTCGATGATCTCCCCCATGGCGCCCGGCCTTATGCCATTGTTTGGCGAACCTGGCGTCTCGAAGACGAACCCGACATGGCCTACCGCCTGGGCTTCATCAGCGACTCGCTGGAGGAAAAGGAAGAGGTGGAATGGGAAGATCGCTTCGAGACACCCGTCCCCGCCGATCGGCTGCGCGAACAAAGCAACGAACAACAACAAGAATACGAACCAACACCGAATCCGTTCCTGTAGCGATGTAGGGACGAATCTGCGGTTCGTTTAGAT
>SKJD01000392.1 GCA_007116095.1 Candidatus Hydrogenedentota bacterium | reverse complement strand
GGGCGCTTGACGCCAACCTGGACATCATCAGCACCTTCACCTTCAACGCCGCCGGCGACAGCTTCCGTACGATGATGGGCCACAGCCCGGCGGACATTGCGCCCGCTGTGATTGCGGCCGGAGCGAATGTCGTCGGATCGAATTGTGGAAACGGCATCGAACAGATGGTTCCCATCACCCGCGCCTTCCGCGAGGTGACCGATCAGCCCATCCTGATCCACGCCAACGCCGGACTGCCTGAAATGCAGGACGGCAAGGCCGTCTATACCCAGGGCCCCGACGACATGGCCGGGCATGTGGAAGCCCTGGTCGACGCCGGAGCCACCATCATCGGCGGCTGCTGCGGCACGACGCCCGATCATATCCGCGCCATCAAGGCGAAAATAGACAGCTTGCGCAACGCATAGGGCGTATGCGCCAACATCAATAATTCGGGGCAGGCCTTGTCAAGACGGACACGACCTGCCCTGTTTTAATGTAGCACCGCCTACAGAACAGGGTATTTTCCTGTCCACCCTGTCCACAGCGTCCACCATGTCCACAAAAGGACGTAAAATCCGCGTTTTTTGGTACAATATCCCCGGAACACGGATTACATGCTCACCCCGGCATCGGGGTGAGACGGGACAACGCCAACCAAGGGATACCCTGACACCATGACCAAGCCTGAAATGGAAACCTGGCGGCTGCGTACGGTGCTGTGTACGGTGCTGTGGCTGCTCTGTCTGGGCGGTATGGCGACGGCCCAGCCTTCGGCTTTCGGTACCCGGGAGGAAGCCCCGGATACGGAGGCAATGGCCCCGGATACACTCGATCTAGATGACATTGACCAGGTTTTACAGAGCATGGACTTGCGGGCAAAAATCTCGCAACTCATGATGGTGACAATGTCGGGGCAACAGGGGCCGACCTCGGCGGACCTGGCCTTTCTGCAAACCTATACCCCCGGCGTGGCGGTCATCCGGCAGGCGCTGCAACCGGAGCAGGCCGTGGCGTACACGAGCAAGCTGCGGGAAGTGGAACGCCGAACGGGCATCCCCCTGCTACTCGGGGCGGACCTGTATGAACTGGTGAAACGCGACCGGGGCGCGCCAAGCACTTTTGCCCAGGTGCCCTCCCTCTTGTCGATTGCTGCGGTGGATGACGATGAGATCACGGCCAAGCTGGGCGACATGATCGGCGAGCACCTCAAACTGATGGGTTTCCACCTGCACCTGGGCCCCAAGCTGGACCTGGCCCCGACCATTTCCGGAGCGCAGGGCGGCATCCATCATTTCGGACATGACGCGGAGGTGGCGGCCCGGGCGGCAGCTACCTTGCTGGAGCAGATACGGACACACCAGGTGGAAATGATGCCCATGAACTTCCCCGGCGGCGGAACCGACCGCGAAGGGCGCGCACCTGCGGTCCTGCTGACCTCCCGGGACAGCCTGGCCGACGGGCCCATGCGTCCCTATGCGGAGGCGGTGCGTCGGGGGGCGCGAATTCTCCATGTGGGCAATACCCTGGCGCCAACCATCGACCCCGATCCCATCCCCGCCTCGGTGTCTCCGGTGGTATTGCGCGATCTGCTGCGCATCGACCTGCAATATGACGGGGTCATCGTCGCCGGGCCAATGGACAGCGAGAATGTGTCGCGGCAGTTTGATCCGGCAAACGCAGCCTTGCTCGCGCTGCATAATGGCGCAGATATGGTCTACTGGCGCGGCTCGGACACCCAGGTCATGCGGGCCATTGATCGCATTGTCCAGGCGGTGGAAGGCGGTGTTATCAGCGAAACCAGCATCAACGCCTCACTCCGGCGTGTGCTGTCGCTGAAGGAAACCATGATGCAGATGCCGCGGGAAACGCCAACAGAGCGGGACGCCGGGGCGCTGACGCGACAGAAACGCTTTCAGGAGCTGGCTTATGAGGTCGAGCGCCGGGCCATCACCCTGGTGCAGAACCGCAACCAAATACTCCCACTGATCGACGGCGAATCGACCCCCATCGGCATTACCGGGGTCGTCGGGGTGGAGGAACTCTACGAAGCGCTGGAAAAGGACTACAAACAGATCACCCGTCAACGCATCACCACCGCCCGACACATCGGGGACATCCAGACCTTTGAAATCGAGCGCGTCTCCTCACGTATCCGCGGCCTGCGCACCATCGTCTGTGTATTGACGGATGATCTCCGTCCCCAGGGACAACTGGAACTGGTGCAGGCGCTGCGCGATCAGGGAGCCCGGGTCGTGCTGGTAATTATCGGCTACCCGACGCACCTGCCGCTGTTGAAAGAGGCGGACGCAATCGTCCTCGCCTACTCCGAAGGCGCCAGTCTTGGAGCCACCCTCCGGGCCGTGGCGGAAGTACTCAAGGGCGAAGGCGCGATGCAAATAACGCCGGCCCGGAGTGATCTGGTGTTGTCGGTAGGCGAAGCGCGGGTCTATGACGCGCTGGATGTCGTGCGTGCGCCGGTAGGCCATTTGCCGATAACCCTGGACGCCTACTACACCGCCGGCTTGTCGGTCGCCTACAACCCAGAAAAGATGATTCGTCGCGCCCAATGGGATTTCGGCGCCGGTGGTCGGCGCAATAACCGGGACATGCGGGTCACCCACAGCTTTGACGCCCCCGGACGCTATCCCGTAACCCTTACGGTGACCGATCAAAACCGCAACGAATTCAGCCGCACCTTCCGGGTTGTGGTGGAATAGCGAGGTACGGCATGCTCCCGCCATCGCCCAAAGCGCCAAATCCGATATACCGAAGCGTGCTGTGCTTGGCGGTGTGCCTGGGGATGCTCCAGGCGGTCGGGACCGAAGAAGCGATATCTTCCCACGATGTGGTGTACCAGGTGCAGATTCACACGCCGGAGGATGTGGCGCGTCTCGAAGCGGCGGGGCTCTCAGTGGACCGCATCACCGAAGACGGCGCAATCGTCTATGTGCCCCCCGGCAAATACGATGCCCTCGCCGCGCTGAAGCTGCCCTATACGCCGCTGCCGCCCCCTCGGGACACCAAGGCCCCTCCGGGCTACCGGGATTACAACGCTATCACGGCGGACCTCGCGGGCTATGCCGCAGCCTATCCCGAGTTGACCCATCTCATCAGCCTGGGACAATCGGTGCAGGGCCGGGAGCTATGGGCGCTGCGCCTCAGCGCAGCCGGGGATGCCGAGGCCGCCAAGCCTGCGGTCAAGTATGTCGCCACAATGCACGGGGATGAACCGCTCGGTACAGAACTCTGCCTCTACTTCATCGACTGGTTGCTGACGGACTACGGCAGCGACCCGCGCATCACCCGCCTGCTGGACGAAACCCATGTCTGGATTGTCCCGCTGATGAATCCCGACGGCTACCAGATTCATTCCCGCTTCAACGCCAACGGCAGCGACCTTAACCGCAGCTTCCCGCACTACGGCGAAGATTTCACGGACGACTGGTATGATGATGAAGCGGGCATCGACTGGGAGGCCTACCCAACGGAAGTGCAACATGTCATGGCCTGGACCCTGGATAACGGCTTTGTGCTGTCCGCCAACATGCACACCGGCGAGCTTGTTGCGAATTACCCGTATGACGCCGGCGTAGACATTCCCAGCGGCATGCCCGCTCCCACGCCGGACGAACAGCTTTTCCGGCGCCTGGCGCGGCGCTACGCGGACCTGCATCCCGCCATGCGTGAACGCACCAGCCCCCTGCTGGGCTTTGAAGAAGGCATCGTCAACGGTTCCCGCTGGTACCGCATCACGGGGAGCATGCAGGACTGGCATTACCGCTACCTGGGCAGCAAAGAGATTACCCTGGAACTTTCCATGATCAAATCACCATCGGCGGATCAACTGCCTACGCACTGGGATTACAACGCGGAAGCGATGCTGCATTATCTTGAAGGGGTGTACCAGGCGGTCGCCGGCGCGGTCTACGACCGCCACACCGGTGAGGCCGTTTGGGCGCGGGTACGGGTGGCGGGCAATGAGCGTGCGGTGTACAGCCACCCCGAAAGTGGCTACTTCCACCGCTTGCTGGACGAAGGTATACATGATCTCGTGGTGGAAGCGCCAGGCTATATTCCCTACCGTCTCACAGCCGTGGAGGTCGAGACCGATCAGCGCAGCTACCACGAAGTTCCGCTCAGCAACGGCGATATCAATGGCGATGGCAGCGTGGATGCGGTAGATATCCAGCTTATTGTCAACGCCATACTGGGCTACGACATCTCCTACGACGCTGATGTCGATGGCGGAGGCGGGGTCTCCGCCACCGACCTACAGGCAGTCATCAACATCGTATTGGGCTACGACACGACGCAGCCTATTCC
>SKJD01000037.1 GCA_007116095.1 Candidatus Hydrogenedentota bacterium | reverse complement strand
CCCTCGCCATAATGGTCGCCCGCTTTGGAACGCTGGCGCGCCACGCTGTACGCCATGAATGCGGCAATATCGCTCCCCGCGCCCGGCGTGCTTCCCACCGCCGTGCCCATCAGTCCGGAGCGCACACCGGTCCAGCCGCAACGGCGCACGTCTTTTCCTTGCGGCCAGTTGAAACGTCCCACTTTGCTCTGCACCGTATTGCCGCGGCTATCAAAGGCACGGAAGACCTCCGCCAACGCGAAGAGCCCGATCAGGGCGGGGATAAAGGGAATCCCCTCCAGCAAGCTGACACTGCCAAAGAGAAAGCGGGGATAGCCCGTTATCGGGTCGATGCCCACCGTGGCGATCAATAACCCGAAAATACCTACCGCGCCGCTTTTAAGCAGGGATTGACCGGAAACGGAGATAATCATGGACAACCCGAACAAGGCCAGGGCGCAGTATTCCGGCGGCCCAAAGTTAAGGGCAAACCCGGCAATCTGCGGCGCCAAAAACATCAAGATACTGGTGCCGATTAACCCGCCGACCATGGAAAAAAAAGCGGCTACCGCCAAGGCGCGTCCTGACTCGCCCTTTTGCGTTAACACAAAGCCATCCAATACCGTAGCCGCCGAGGCCGGGGTGCCCGGGGTGCGAAAGAGTATGGCAGGGACGGAACCACCATAAATGGCCCCGCAATACACCCCAATCAACATTGCCAGCGCCGGCATCAGCGACAAGTCGAAAGTGAAGGGCACCAACAGCGCCACCGCCAGGGTCGCCGAAAGTCCCGGCATGGCGCCCACGACCACGCCGGCCAACACGCCTACACAAAGAAAGGCGATGACCCAGGGATCCCCCAACAGGGTAAATGATTCTAATAAAGCGGAAGTATCCATGAATGCTGCAATATCCGTTCCGTAGTTGCTTTCAGCCTAGCCATCCTTTCGGCAGGGGAACTTGCATCAAATAATCAAAAATGAAGAGCAATATGTAGCTCACGGAGATGGCAAAGGCACAGGCGCGTATGCCGCCCGCATGACCAAACAGTCGCAAACTCCCAAATAACAAGAAGGTGGTCGTGCTGATAAAGCCCATCCAGGGCATGATCAGGGCATAGGCGCAGAGCGCCAAGATGAGCGCCGGTAAAGCGGCCCAATGGCTGAGCGCAACCGGCGTCTCGGAATCCTCGGCCCCCTCGGTGTTTGTTGGCGTTACAGACGGCCCCTCGCGCCAGGTTTGCACGGCCAACACCAACCCGATGATACCAAGGGCGGCGGCGAAAAGCATTGGGGCCAGCGCAGGACCCGGAATCCCGCCTGCTGCAGGTGGAAATCCACTAGCCTGCAGTAACGCAATCAGAGAACTGCCAATAAACAAAACCGCAGGGAAATACCGCGTCATTAGTCGAACGGTCGCGTGAAAATCCATGTCCATTACTTAAGCTCCAGCCGTTCCATCAGCGCGTCGATTTGCTCGGATTGTTCCTGCACCGACTGCCGAAACGCCTCGGCGTCGGTAAAGGCCAGGTTGAGTCCACCACGGCGGGCAAACGTGCGAAACTCCTCCGAGTGCATCGCAGCCAGAAACGCTTCTGTCAAACGTTCCTGTATCTCTGGCGGTATACCCTTTGGAACCGCCAACCCTCGCCAGGTGCCCATCACCACATCGTAGCCAAGTTCGCGGAACGTCGGAAAGTCCGGAAAGAGTTCCAGGCGCTCTTCGCCCATTACCGCAAGCACCTTGAGGTTGCCCGCTTCCACCTGCACCTGCATCTCGCCCGGTCCCACAACGACCGCGTCAACATGCCCGCCTACCAGCGCGGTAATGGCCGGGGAAGCGCCATTGAAGGGAATGTGACTCACCGGCAAATCCAGCACCTCACTCATGCGGGCCGAGGCGAGATGGAAGGAAGAGCCCGGCCCCGAATTGGCAATCTGCACCGAGCGATTTTCATGCGCCCAGGCAATGAACTCTTCCAGGGTATCCGCCGGAAAATCCGCCTGTACAGCCAGCGCGCCAGGGTCCATGTTCACCCGCATCAACAGCTCAAAGTCCTCGTGGGTAAAGGGCGCCAAGCCTTGCAACGGCAATGAAACCAGCTCAAATGTAACGGCCGTAACCGTGTACCCATCCGGAGGCGCAATGATCCCCGCCGCATGGCCGATCGCGCCCGCACCACCGGTCACATTGTTGACGGTAATCGTTTGCCCCAACTCCTTCTCCGCCGCCCGCGCCAACCCGCGCGCAAAGAGATCCGTCCCCCCACCGGCTGCGTAAGGACAAATTATTGTCAATGTACGGGTGGGAAAGTTGCTCACCGCCTCATCGCCTGCCCGATGGAAGCGCAAAAAGAGCAGCCCAACAACACCCAGCACAACAACCAGCCAACACAGGCTGTCCAAAAATTTATTGTGTGTGGTCATACATGCCTACCTCAAACAAATAAAAGGTTCATCCAGAATTTGCGTACATTGTACACAGGATAAGGCCATGAGGCATCTCTTAGTTTTTGGGGGTGTTGTTCTGATATCACCGCCAGGTCAATACATTATCAAGCATTTTCGAATCGTCTTTCCCATACAGTGGCGCGAGAAAGACTATTGGTGTAATAAATCTGTGATTTTTTCAATAAAAACACCTGAGAATCACCCAATCGTCATGCCTGCGCAAGAATGACGACGTCTGGGACGCAGCGGCGGCGACCCTCCATATTCCGGCCCAATCGCTGCTGCTCCTGCGTACTGCCCCGTGAGGGTATACGTCCGTTGCGCGCCTGACTCAGACTTCGCCTCGGGCGCTTTGCAGGGCCTCCCATAAGGCGCCGACATTTTCAAAGATGAAGTCCGGCCGGCGTTGCCCGGATTCCTCCGGCAAATCTTCGAACTTCGTCTCGCCACTGAGCACCAGGACCGATGCAATGCCAGCGCGATAGGCCATTTCCATGTCCGTGTACAGACGATCGCCGACCATGGCCGTCTGCCCCGCTTCGGCCTGGAGCTTCTTGAGCCCCATACGCAGCATGGTCGCCTCGGGCTTGCCGATGTATTGGGGTGTACGGCCTGTTGCAGCGGCGATCATCGCCGCCATGGCGCCACAATCCGGAATGGGGCCAGCTTCCGTCGGGCATACCAGATCGGGATTCGTCGCGTAATAAGGCAATCCCGCCAACACGTGTCGACAGAACTGCTTCAGGCGCTCGTAGTCCAGGGTAATATCGAAGGCCAGCACCACCGCGTCGGGCTCCTCCACGGTCACCTGCAAGCCAGCGCGCTCCAGTTCCTCCGCGAAGGCGGGTGGTCCCAGGGGATGAATGCGCCGATGCGGGGTCTCGGCTGCCAGAAAACGCGCGGTCGCCTCACCGGCGGTCAGGATTTGCGATGGCGGCACATCAACGCCCAGGCGCTGAAGTTTTTCCGCATAGGCCTCGGCCGTTTTCGTCGGGTTGTTGGTGAGGCAGAGGTAGGAAAGCCCCCGCGCGGTGAGTCCGTCGATAAACGCCTTGGCGCCCGGCAGGAGCCGATCGCCCAGGTAGAGCGTGCCGTCCATGTCGAGCATGAAATGACGCAACGAGCGCAGTGTATGATCAGTCATCAGGAAGCCTCCCCCGAAATACCGCTACCCTCCGGAACTTTGGGTTAGTAAATAAACCTGGGTGGGCATGTACGAAATTTTGCATTGCCTCCCTCCGCAATTTACACTGATGCCCCTATTGTATGCAATCTTAATATCACTTGGAAAAGCAGCCTATTGGCAAGGAGCGCGCTATGAAGACCCAAGTCAGCCCGCGTCAGCCCAGGAATACCGTTTTCCGCCTGTATCGCCTGCTGTGTTTTGCCCTCTTGTTCATCCCTGGCCTCGTCACCACCGCTGCCGCCACGTCGCCGAATGGCATGGTCATCCTGCATACCGACTACGGCAGCGACTCGGTCTATGTCGGCATGCTGAAAGGCGCCATCTACCAACGTTACCCGGAGGCGCGTATAGACACGTTTACCAATTCCATCCCGCCGTATGACATCGCGCTGGGCGCGGAGATGCTGGCGGAAGGCGCGGCATACTACCCAAAAGGGACGGTATTCTGTTGTGTGGTGGACCCCGGAGTCGGCACGGAGCGACGGGGCATTGTCCTGGAATCCGAAAGCGGACATTACTTTGTGGCGCCAGACAACGGCCTGCTGCAAGGCGTTATTGATCGGCTTGGCTTTGTCCGGGCGCATGCAATCGAAAACCGGGCGCTCTGGCGGGATGGTCGGGAATCCACCACCTTCCATGGGCGCGACATCTTTGGCCCGATCTCGGCATCGCTGGCCTCGGGCCTCCCCCTGG